>JAAYSW010000073.1 GCA_012523875.1 Clostridiales bacterium | reverse complement strand
TTGACCGATAATAGAGGCACACAGACCACTTCTTGACATTCCCATATAATTAGCATAGTAATCAACCCTATCAGCTAACTTCTGACTAACTACAACTTGCAACGTTACTTTCTTTTCATTCATATCCCTACCCCTTTTCATATGATAATATCCAGTTAATAGTGTGCTATTAGTTTACCATTATTATCCTGGCTTGTCAATAAAAGTTTATAGTTAAGAGGTATTGGAAAAAAGTGCATTTCCAATACCTCTAACTCAAGCATGGGTTTGTTTAAAGGATATACAAAAGACTGTCAAGAATAATCTTCCTTTTTGAAAACGCTACGCTCAAAAAGAGTATTTTTCTTGACAGTCTTTACGCTATTGATTATTAACCCTAATTCGATTATAATATCTAGTACTGATAACGGCTTCAAAGTCGTTTTCCGTATCTTCAAGTTTTAAAGTTTTTTCATAGGTGAGTGTGGCTGCACTTACCTTTTTTTCTGCCATTTCTTGAGTAATCATTTCTGAACTAGGTCTTTTTATACCCTTGCTTGTCCTATACATATTAAAATTTGCAGGATACATATGTAATCTAGCACCTTTAACAAATTTCTTAGGTACCTTGTTACCTTCATCATCTAAGAACTCTACCTCTTTAATTTCAGACTTACAAACATTATCAAGTCCTACATTATTTATTGCATCCTCTAATTCCATATCGCCTAGATAAGCCGTTAAATAAGCCCCTGGGTTATCTATATTATTAAGTTGTTTAATTGTAACGAATCCATGGCCCCAAGTGTCTCTTAATTCATTATTTGGAATAAATGGAGCCTTACAATCGAATATATAAAACATATGGCAATGCCATGCCCCTCTGCCTTGTGGTTCCATTACTGCAATATACTCTGCCTTGTTATATCCTAATTTCTTAATTTTATATTGAAATCTTTTATTGAATTTTTCAAAATCATTATATAACTGTTTTGTATCTGTCATATTTTCTGCATATGTAAGGGTAATCCAACGAACTTTATCTTTATCAGCAACATTTGTATTAATTAACGACCTAATGTTTGCAAATGTACGTTTTAAAGAACTGTATTGCGTGGCTCTAGTTTCATGATGTTCTATATCTTTTATTTCACCAGTATCCATGACAATATATTGTTTCATTCCTGGGAGCATTTGAACTGTCTGCTTATTATTTCTTTTACTCATATATTGAATTTCAATAATATTTCCCATTTCTGTATATTTTACAATTGAGTTTTTATCAATTTCAATAGGATCTATTTTTTCAATTTTAACATTCAACTTATAGTGTTTTTCCTTTCTTTAATAATTTTCTCGTAATATGTAGATATAATCAAGTTAATAAGAACGCATTGATTAACTCTCTGAGAATCGTGGGGACCCCCACAGACCCCCTACTCAACTCAGAGAGTCAATCAATTGCTTCTTTTTTGCTCATTTCATCAACTATATACTTTTCAAGAATATTCCCTGCCTTGTCATACCCTAATATACCTTGACCGATAATAGAGGCACACAGACCACTTCTTGACATTCCCATATAATTAGCATAGTAATCAACCCTATCAGCTAACTTCTGACTAACTACAACTTGCAACGTTACTTTCTTTTCATTCATATCC
>JAAYSW010000072.1 GCA_012523875.1 Clostridiales bacterium | reverse complement strand
AAGGCCGGCATAGAGATTCACCTCTAACATATCATGGGATAAACCAAGCCCATCGCTTGGCTGAATTCTTAGAAGAAAAAAATTATCAGATTGATAAAGTCTTTTCTAGCCCTTATATGCGTTCACTCGAAACAATTAGGCCCTATTCTTTAAAAACCGGGGTTAAAATCGTGGTGGATTCACGCTTGTCAGAACGCATTCTAAGCTCAGAGCCTGTTGAGGATTGGCTAGATGCTATTGAAACTTCTTTTGAGGACTTGGATTATGCTTTGCCAGGTGGAGAATCTTCTAATGATGCACTTAACCGTGTATTAGAATTAATAGAGGAAATTAAACAAGATGAAGATGACTGTGAAACTGTTGCTTTTGTAACACATGGTAATTTACTATCAATACTTTTGAGGCATTTTGATCATAGCTATGGATTTAAACAGTGGCGATTATTAAGAAAACCTGATGTTTTTATTATTGAGTATGATCAAGAAAATTGTCAGCTTCAACATATTTGGTAATTGTTATTTTATTTTTGGGGGAGGAAAAATAATGGCATTTGTCATTACATCACCGTGTATTGGAGAGAAATACGGTGAGTGTGCAGAAGTTTGTCCAGTAGATTGTATCGAAGAAGGGGAAGAGATGTTTTTTATTAACCCTGATATTTGTATTGACTGTGGTGCTTGTGAAGCGGTATGCCCAGTTACAGCAATCTTTATGGAAGATGAAGTACCAGATGAAGAGCACGAATATATTGAATTAAATCGTCGCTTCTTTGAAGAAAAATAATAAAACTTATTAAACCGTTACCTAGAAATAGGTGGCGGTTTTTTATGTGTGCCCAGCATGGGGGCAGGCTCTAGGGTGAAAGCCCCGAACAGTGAAGTCAGTAGTAGCTGTAGCTTAAGACGAGGGAAGGTACCGTCTTGACGGAAAACCAAGCCAATAATTTCTACACTATCAAACAAATCTATTAGCAACAGAACTACATGTACGAGAACAAAACCCATAGCGTTCCCAATCGAATTGTTAGCTTTCACCAGCCGTATCTCCGCCCCATTGTTCGTGGAAAAGCGAAAGCTTCTACTGAATTCGGTGCGAAACTTGATGTTAGCCAAGCTCAAGGTTTTCTTCGGATTGAACGACTCTCATTCGATACTTTCAACGAATCAGAGGACTTGATTCCGGCTGTTGAGTGGTATAAGGAACATACTGGCATTACCCTGAGCGAGTTTTGGCGGATCAAATATACCGCACCCGAACGAACCGAAAGTTTTGTAAAAAGAATCATATCCGTCTTTCTGGACCGAAATTAGGAAGATCAAAAAAAGATCAATCTGTGGATAAAAAATTAGAATGCCAAGATAATCTGGATCGAATCCAAGTGGTGAGGGATTTTAGTCTCGTCAAAAGATGTCATGGACTTGGTCTAATCCGTACGCGTTTAGCCGATACAACTTTATTTAAGTTCGATCGCTTTATCGATCGTTTCTTTGAATTTATCTAAAATTCAAAGGGACTTTCTTTTTGCAGTTTTTCGAGAAGCTTTTTGGGGGAGCGAAAATTATATTTTTCGCCCGAAGATGAACTATTTTTTAAAAATAGAGTTTGTTCAGTAGACACTATTTAAGAAACAAAATATACCTTTATATTTACAATTAAATTGTATTATTTTTAAAAAAATTCTTTACTTTCTTGTTTATTACATGTAAAATAAAAGGAAATAGTAAGAATTATATAAAATACCAATTATTAGTTGGGAAATATCTATGAAGTCGATAAATGATATTATGTCATTTTGAATAACGATAATTGAAATCCAACCTAGATTAACATTTAACAAAATATTCTCCAAAAGTGTAGGAGTTTATGGTATCTTTCTAATAAATTGAATTATTTAATGCTACTCTTTGGTTTCCTTTTTTTACAGTCTTTGATTGGGATATCCCCAATACAAAGTTGTTT
>JAAYSW010000011.1 GCA_012523875.1 Clostridiales bacterium | reverse complement strand
TTATGCCAATGCTTTGCAGTAATTATATGTGCAGCAGCATAATCATGGGCATGTATTACCATCTTAGGATAACCAGTAGTTCCAGATGAGAAAAATGCTAGCATTTTATCATCAAGCTTACTTTCAATTCTCTCCAATGTATCAGGAAACTTTTCTATTTCCTCATCAAAATCTATCCAACCCTCACGATTACCCTTAACAAGAAACTTCTTCTTAATCCCATCGTATTCTTCCATAGCCGCCTCAGCATGTTCAGCAACATCTCCCTCTGAGGTAGCTATTAAATAACTTACACTGCCTGAATTAAAACGATATACATAATCTTTTTTTGTAAGCTGGTTTGTGGCAGGTATTAATACTGCCCCAATTTTACATAATGCTATTGTCGTAAACCAGAATTGGTAATGTCTTTTCAAAACGCACATTACCATATCTCCCTTTTTCACGCCATTTGCGAGAAGCATATTTGCTGTCTGATTACTTTTCTTCATTAAATCTGAAAATGTAAACCTCTTCTCATCTCCATCAGGATTACACCATAACAAAGCTAATTTCTCAGGTTCTTCCTTAGCAATAGCATCTATAACATCATACCCAAAGTTAAAGTTATCTTCAAGCGTAAGGTTAAAACTTTTCAATAAGCCATTATCCTCATATTCCTCTTTACAGAATCTTTCATTAAAATTCTTAACGATATTGTGATCCATTATTACTATTCCTTTCACACTGGTAAATTTATTTCTTTATTAGAACAGCTAAAAATCTACAGCCTTCACTATTAATTGCTATCATTCCATGAGGGGTCTTAGAATCATAATAAACAGAATCCCCTGCATTTACAATTTCAGTTTTCCCATCTATAACAAATTTCAGTGTACCCTCAAGTACATAATCAAATTCCTGTCCCTCGTGTGATGATAATAGTATTGGCTTATCGTCATCCGAGCTGTCATATGGGGCATTAACTATGAGTGGCTCAATGGATTTATTCTTAAACATATAAGCTAAATGTTGGTACTCAAAGCGTTCACGCCTTTCAATTGGCAAGCCCTTATCCTTTCTAACAATCGTATATTTTTGTAGCTTAGGGTTATCTCCTGTAAGGATTTCAATTAAATCAACACCATAGAGTTCTGAGCATTTATAAATTAAAGTTATCGAAAAATCCTTTTCACCCGATTCTATTAACTCTAACTCATCTTTAGTTATATCTAACTCCCCACATACATATTCAACAGAATAGCCCATCATTTCTCGTAATCCCTTGAGTCTTTCGGCAACCCCTTTAATATTGTAATCCATGAATCACAACTCCTTTTTTAAATTTCCAATATCTACATTTCAACAGCAGCTTTTAAATCCACATTTGCTTTGAAAATCTTTTTTCAATTCCAAGCAATTAAATCAATCATGATATTTTATTTTTGAATTTTTAGTGTTAATAAACAATAAGAGAAATATATTTCCCCATCTTAAACAACTAATAGCTTAAATAATATTATCATATTAAACGTAATATTTCAAGTATTTTCAATCATAACACACATATCTATTAAGAATATTTAACATAACCTTTAGTTATGGCATGATACATTTAACCATTATTTCCCCTCTGTTAATTCCCTTGTCCCTATACCATAATATTATAGTTTCATATCTTATGAGAAGTTTTTTATAATAAAATTTATCTAGTAAAAAATGATTTTTATATGCATATCCCTTCGATTTTAAGTAGTTTTTAAAAGCAAGAACATCAACAAAGAATCCTTGCCAGAAATCATCAGGCAAGGATTCTCTTATAAATAGCATAAATCATCTAATGCATAAGGTTAATTTAAAACTGGTTGTAATTGACTCCCCTGTAATGCATTCGCTATTGTAAGTGGTAGGAGATTATAATCAGAAACAAGTGATGTTGGTTTATTTACATAATCATCTTGTGTTAATGGCACAAAATAATAATTTTTAACATTCATTAATACACCCAAATTCTTAAAGGAACCAGCTAAGGCATCATTTGTCGACACCGCTAGAACTACAGGTCTAGCATTTCTTATATGCGATTTAACTGCCATAGTTGCAGGCGTATCTGTTATACTCATTGCTAGCTTTGCAAGCGTATTACCCGTGCATGGTGCCACTATCACTATATCAGCCAATTTCTTAGGCCCAATAGGCTCCGCCCCTTCAATAGTAGCTATAACCTTCCTTTCACAAATTTCCTCCAATATCCCTATATTCTCTTCAGCACTACCAAACCTTGTATTTAAATTATATGCATTATATGACATTATCGGTATTAATTCTGCACCTAAATCTTTTAATATTCTTACTTGTTTAAACGCTTCGCCAAATGTACAAAATGAACCCGTCATGACGAATGCAATTTTTACTCCTTTAAAATCAATCATCAGCCATTCCCCTCTCGTTAAGAATGTTGAGGATTGTGTACGCTATTATCTCTCCAGAGCTTATCGGGGCAACCTTGCCGGGAAGTGAAAGTGCCCATACTACCTTTATACCTAATACTCCTGCCGTTTCAAAATCAACTCCCCCTGGTTTTGAGGCTAAATCAATAATCAAAGCATCCTTTTTTACGGATATTAAAGCATTCTTATCAAAAATAAGTGCAGGCACTGTGTTGAATATTGCATTGAATTTAGATATGTTTTCATTAAGCTGGGAAATATGTATTCCCTTACAGCCATATATTTCAGCCCAAGAGATATCTGAATACTTTCGTGCTGCAACTGTTACATCTGCACCTAAGCCTACGAGTATCTTTACAAGAACCTTTGTAATTCTTCCGAAGCCTGTAATTAAAACTTTTTGCCCAAATATCGTTGTAGCAAGTTCCTCCATAGCTATTTGTACTGCTCCCTCGGCTGTAGGAACTGCGTTTAAAACATTCAATTCTTCTCTATCAAAATAATCTATCGTATCAATCCTACAATTAGTGAAAACCTTTTTAGAAGCATTATTAAATTTACCACCGAAAATTATACCATTATCTTTTAGGACTGTTGTCAATGAATTAAGTGGAATACATTGCTTACAAAATGGTGTGTTAACCATTACTCCATCAGTAGATACTGGTAATGGTAAAACAATATAATCCACCCTATTGTTAAGCATAATTATATTTTCCAACTGGCAAATATCATCAGAGAAAGATATATTTTCATCAAAACCGATTGCATATACTTCATTTCCTTTTGAGGCAAGCTTTTCTGCTAAATATACCTGTCTTAAATCCCCTCCTGCAACCAAAAATGATTTAGTCGTATCCATAATGCGCCCTCATTTCTATACATTATATACTTTTCATATTATGAATTAGTATAAGATTTTCTTTTTTATAATATGTTAAATAAGAGGATTATGTGAATGTGAATATAATGAAGCCTGATTTTTTTACTTTTAAATAATTATAAACCTAAATATTTATTTAAAATTAATATAAAGACTTTACATAATACGATATAATATGTTATAATTATCACGAATAAACAGTTTTTCGATTATTCAGTTTATTATTTTCAATTTTAAATCTGGAGGTAATTATATATGACTGTCAAGGACATTGCTACTTTGCTTGACGCTAAAATTATTTGTTGTGAGGATTCTCTTGGAAGGGAATTGCATGCTGCCTGTGGTGCGGATATGATGAGTGATGTGCTTGCCTTTGTTAAAGACCAATCTGTTCTCCTTACTGGACTTTGCAACCCTCAGGTTATTCGTACTGCTGAAATGATGGATATGGTTTGTATCGTTTTCGTGCGTGGAAAGCTTCCTGATGAAAATATGATAGAACTTGCTATCGAAAGGAATATTCCTTTGCTTTCTACGAAACACAGAATGTTTACAGCCTGTGGTTTGCTCTATTCAAATGGTTTACATGGGGGTGCTACTAATTGAGCAATACTATAACACTTAAATATACTGTTTCTTCTGATGATTTCACCCGTGCGGGTGAAGCTTCTAGCACTGTAAAGAGTAAGCTAAAACAAATGAATCTTCCACCTGAAATAATAAGAAAAGTTGCTATCGCAATGTATGAGGGTGAAATAAATATGTTTATACATGCTAATGGTGGAGAAATTACTGTTGAAATTTCACCTACTGAAATAGTAATTGTTCTTGAAGATAAAGGCCCTGGTATTGAAAATATCACACAGGCAATGACAGCTGGTTTTTCAACTGCCCCTGATAATATTCGCTCGTTGGGTTTTGGGGCTGGTATGGGATTACCTAATATGAAAAAATATTCTGATGAGATGTCCCTTTCATCAAACGTAGGTGTCGGCACAACTGTTACTATGAAAGTTTTTATAAAATAGTTTTGCCTAATATATGCTAAAGGAGGCTTTTCGTTTATGACAGATTTTGAACACTCCGTACGCCTTGATAGCGATTTATGCAAAGGTTGTATAAACTGCATTAAACGATGTCCTACACAGGCTATTCGTGTAAGAAATGGTAAAGCAGTAATTATTTCTGAATTTTGTATAGACTGTGGGGAATGTATTCGTGTTTGCCCTCACCATGCAAAACTAGCTACATATGATCCTTTAGATGTTTTGGATAATTATGAATATAAGGTCGCTCTGCCTGCACCATCATTATATGCCCAATTTAATAATCTTGATGATATTAATATCGTACTCAGTGCATTGAAACTTATGGGATTTGATGATGTCTATGAGGTAAGTGGTGCTGCAGAAATGGTATCTGAAATGTCACGTCGCTATGTTGCTGATAATAAAGATAAAAGACCTTTTATTGGTTCTGCTTGCCCTACTATTGTTCGACTTGTCAGTATCCGCTTTCCTAACCTTATCGAACATTTGCTTCCATTTAATGCTCCAGTGGATGTTGCTGCAGCTCTTGCTAGGAAAAAGGCTATCAAGGATACGGGGCTCCCTTCTGATAAAATAGGAATAATATTTATATCGCCATGTCCCGCTAAGGTTACAGCTTGTAAAAAACCCATTGGTATTGATAAATCAGATGTTGATGCTGTTATTGCTATTAAAGAGGTCTATCCTGTTCTATTACCTTTAATGAAACAGGTTGTTAATAAACCTGAGGAATTATCTACATCTGGGCGAATTGGTGTCGGTTGGGGCAATAGTGGTGGCGAATCTGGCGGAATGCTTACCGATAGCTATCTTGCTGCTGATGGAATTGAAAATGCTATACGGGTACTTGAAGATTTGGAAGACGAGAAATTTGATAGGCTTGAATTTATTGAACTAAATGCCTGTAGCGGCGGTTGCGTTGGTGGTGTGCTTAATGTGGAAAATCCATATGTTGCACAGGCAAAGTTAAAACATTTATGCAAGTATCTCCCTGTTGCTTGTAACCATCTTGATACAGATTATATTGATGGTGCTTTTCTTAAGAAGCCCATTGAATATAACCCTGTTTTTAACCTTGCAGATAATTTTGAAGAAAGCATTGCTATTATGTCTCGAATTGATGAATTATGTGAGAAGTTTCCCGGTCTTGATTGTGGCTCCTGTGGTGCCCCTACCTGCAAGGCACTTGCTGAGGATATTGTTCGTGGTGAGGCATCTGAAAATGATTGTATAGAAATATTAAGAAAATACCTTAAAGATAAATCTAAAGAGTTAGAAAAAAAATAAATTTATGGAGTTTGTTATGACTATAAAAGATTTAATTAAAAAAACTGATTTCACGGTAATCAATTCTGGAAGCAATCTTGAATCTAGTATCAGTAAACCTTTTTGTTGTGATTTGTTAAGCATTGCAATGAGTAAAGCCCCCGCTAATTCCGCATGGGTTACGGTTATGGGGAATATGAATACACTTGCAGTTGCTGTGCTTGCAGATGTTGCCTGTATTATTCTTGCTGAGGGCATCACACTTGATACAGCTGCAATAGAAAAAGCTAAACAACAGGATATTACTGTATTACAAAGTAATATGCAAGTTTTTGAAACTGCTTTATTGGTACATGAATTAATCAATGCTTAAACTTTCATATGATTTGCATATTCATTCATGTCTTTCACCATGCGGCGATGATGATATGCTTCCATCTAATATTGTTGGCATGGCTGCTTTAATGGAACTTGATGTAATTGCCGTTACAGACCATAACTCTTGCAAAAACTGCCCTGCTGTGATGAAACTTGCAGAGGATTATGGAGTTCTTGCAATCCCTGGTATGGAAATATGCACATCCGAAGAAGTTCATGTTATTTGCCTTTTCCCTGATTTACAGAAGGCTATGCTCTTTGATAATTATGTTTCTTCATTAATTTTAAAAACGCCGAACAATGAGGATATCTTTGGTAAGCAGGAGATTTATGATGAGAATGATAATATTATCGGGAATGAACACTATTTGCTTATCAATGCAGTTAACATAAATTTTGATAATCTATATCATATAATTACTCAATATGGTGGAATTATGATTCCCGCACATATCGACAAAGCATCGAATAGCCTTATATCAAATTTGGGGTTTATTCCTCCCGAGAGTAAATTTAAATGTGTAGAAATAAAGAATATCGAGAAAAAAGATAATATGATTAGCCAGCATAATTACTTAAAGAATTGTAACATAATTACGAATTCTGATGCTCATTATCTTGGAGATATAAATGAGCCTATTAATTTCCTTTATGCCGAAAATAAATCAATACAAGACGTATTAACGGCATTAATAACAAATAAATAAATCATAAAATTAAGACATATGTATTATTAGAAAGGACTGTTTAAATTAAAATGAATAGAAAATATAAAATAAGGTATGACCGTATTTTAGCGGTTACAGCTATATTTGTACTCATTATCATACTTATTGCTACTGCTCTTAATAAGGCTGCTTCTGGTAAAAAGGAGAAACCCAAAAAACAAGATAGTTCATCAGCTTCGTCTTCTGTTTCATCAGAAATAGATTCAAGCAGTGGAGTTGTTGCGGTTGAAAAGGTTTATAAAAATAATTCTGATATTAAAACGGGAGACTTGATTCTAGTTAATAATGCAAATCCATATACCATTCCCGCTTCACCAACTGCAACAATAATAAAGGATTACCCAGCAGAACGCCACTATTATGTAGTTGATAATGAAATCTCTTTAAATCCAGAAGCACTAATCGCTTTAAATCACTTTATGGATGATTATTATGCTGTTAATGGCAGTGAAGATATAAGAGTTATTGATTCTTATAGAAGAAACCTCACAGATGTATCTTCAGAGATTATTACAGGACTAAGTTTTAATATTGGCATAAGAATAAATGCTAACTCGTCTACCCAATATACACCTACTGATAAATATGCATGGGTAACTAACAATTGCCAGAACTACGGTTTTATTGAGAGATATCCAGAAGGAAAATCAGATATAACTGGACGTGATGCAAGCTTTTCACATTTCCGTTATGTAGGCATTCCACATGCAGTTTATATGAAGGAAAATAATCTTTGCCTTGAGGAATATATCGAGCTAGTAAAGGGTTATAATTTTATCACAGGTCGATTGAAGATTACTATTGGTGATAAAGAGTATGAGATTTATTATGTTCCAGAAAACACAGCTGATGTAGTTACTGAAATCCACATAGAGCCTAATAAGGAATATAATATTTCTGGGAACAATATAGATGGTTTTATTGTAACTGTTGAAGTATAGGTTTTTATCTCTAATTAATTTCTAATGGGTTTAAGTCCCCCTTAATAATACAGTTTTATCCCGTACGTCCATATACACTTAATGCCCCTATTGTAATACTAAGTAAATTACAATAGGGGCATTCATTATCTATTTTATAAATTCAAACTCACAAATTCACCGCTATCTAAGTGTAATCCTACCTTTTAGGACCTAAATCAGCTTTAGAAATTTGCTTAACTAAATACTTAGCTATTTGCATATTGTCAGCCATATTCAGCATATCATCATATACACAATTTGCATTCTCCCTTGCTGTAGGCGAAAGCACAACTGATCCAACTAGATGCTTATTAAACTCTATTATATCATTAACTCTAACATCACCATCAAGATCGATATCACCATAAACCACCTTATCCCAATTTATATCTTCAGTAGTTGTTACTTCTGTGGTGGTAGTTACTTTAGGGGTTGTTGTTACCTGTGTTGTCGTAACTTTAGGAGTAGTTGTCGTTGCCTCTGTAGTTGTTACTCTAGGTGTAGTCGTTGTTGCCTCTGTAGTTGTTGTTACTTTAGGTGTAGTCGTCGTTGCTTCTGGGGTTGTTGTTACTTGTGGGGTTGTTGTTACCTCGGGTGTTGTTTCCACAGTGGCTGTAATTGATTTTACAGTAACTATTTGTTGATCACTCCACCACATACCAAAAACAAGGTTTCCGTCATATGCTATATAATCTGCTAATTCAGAATCAATATCCAATGTAATTGTACCTGCATTAGAATTAATTGTTTGGTTGAAATTATCTGATTGAAACCAGTTCTTTGAAGTTTCTTTTGAATAACCATCAGTAACCGAAACTCCGTATCCACCCGTGTAATTACCTATATTTCCTGATGCCTCAAGTTCTACCGCTATAGATTTAATTTTATCCCTAGGACCTATCAAATCTTTAATCTTTACTTCTACTGTTTTTGAATCCTCAAGGTCTCTATTCAGTTGCTTATTCACAATAAGCTTATTATCAGTCTTGCTAGTAGTTGATGTAGTCGTAGTTGTTGTATTAGGTGTTGTTGTAGTTGTAGTTGTTGTAGTTGTAGTCGTTGTATTAGGTGTTGTTGTAGTTGTAGCTGTAGTAGTTGTTACAGGGGGCTCATACGATGATTTTACGCCAACAATATTTGTATCTACTTGTTGCCCTGCACCAAATTTTAAATATAAACCAGCACACGCACCAACAAATGCAGCATTATAATCAATTGCAACCTCGTTGCCTATGTAGTTTGACGTAACATCATTATGTCCACCATTCGGATCCTCTGGACCGCCAACTAATGCTCCTATTAGAACATATTTTTGTGGGCTAGTATCATTTGCATCAGCACTGCCTGATGATGCCCTATGGTGAGGATATTTTACTGAATATTGGTTATAACCTACAATATAACATTTATTCTGATTATTGTTACCCATTAAGTACTCCATCTGACCTTTTGCCCAACTTGAGTATTTATCAGTTCCATTATGTTTATCATAAACTAATCCCACTAGTTGTAAAGCTGTATTGAGTCTTGCAGAACCCCATTGATCCTTAAATACATAATTTGAGCCCTGTGCATCACTTAAGTTTTGTTCAACCAAACTCCAATCGCCAAGCAACGCATTTACACCAGGCCAAACACCATCCCAGCAATATGGCCATGGATTCATGGATTCATCCCAATAAGGATTGCTACCCTTAATTGAATCTCTAAAACCAACTGCATCCGTTTTGTAGCTATTATCACCAGTTGCTTTATAGAGCCAAACTGCTGCGAAAGCCATATCATCTTCCCAAGCTTTTGATGAGTAAAATCCTGCTCCACCTTCAGTGGAAACAGCTTTATTATTATTCTTAGCAAAGCTATAAAGTGCCTTTGCATACTTCAAATCTTCAGCATTACCGAAGTTTATATAGTTTGCAGCTAATGCTGCCGCAGTTAAACCAACAATATCTGTTGATGGGTTGCTAGGAGTTGCAAAATAAACAGGTCTTTCAGTTGTTTGTAATTCTGGAGGTCCCCAATAACCATGATCAGAATTGCCTTCCCCCACTTGATAACAAAAAGCTTTAACATTATTGCCTTCCATAACTGTTGATTTTCTAAAGTACTCAGCAAAGTGATCCAAAATCACCTGTGCATGAGCTGCCTGCCCAGTTGCAGTATAGGCATCTTTAAATTCATAAAATCCCCATCCTAGTGTTACTGCTGAATATGCTTCAGGTAGACCAAACTTTACATGGTCACCAGCATCATGAAACCCGCCACTTAAATCCATATTTCCATATGGGGTAGAAACATTTGCATCAACAGTATGGCAATCATCTCTCCACTCAAGTGCATTTTTCTCACCCACATCTGGACCACACATATTTGCGTCGTAGAAGTACAATGAATACTGGAGTGCTTTCGCAAAATTAGCATCGATAGCAGCAGCTTCTACTTGAGTGTTTAGTGCCATTGTCATTGGCGATACAATAGCGGAAATAGCCATTGTTGCTCCAATTAACGTAGCTTTAATCTTATTCTTCCTCTCGACATACGCCATAATTATTACCACCATTTCTTAAGAATTTTCACATAATAATTGTATTATACTATTATTATTCTTTATAATTATTACTAAATCATGAACGAATGATTAATAGATTGTAAATTATATGTATTTCTCATTATTATACACAACAAAGATTATCCTAAACTATTAATCATATATAAATATAATTTTGACAATTTTAGAATAATTTATCAAAAAACAGTCGTAAATAGGCATGAACTATATAACTATAATCCGATGCTATCTACAACTGCTATCGCTTATATTATGGGGTTACCCTTGCAGACTCCCCAGCATTTTTGTTTATCTCTAAAGCAACTGTTTGTTTGCCTAGAGCCCATACTTTTTTATGATTAGGAAGAATAATTGATACTTCCTTGCTAAATGAATCACTTTGAATTTTTTCATCCATAAGGTCTATTTCGACTACCACATCCCTCTCAGTTATATTTTGGATATCCTCTTCCGGACCAATAACATCAAATGTGAGGGTATTTGTTAAAATGTTGAATTCATTGCTACTTGGCTCATTTATAATCTTGAATTCAGAGCTATTCACAGTTATAGTTCTTTTTGCAAGATTTTCATTCATTAATTTAGCTGTAACCCTTGTTGTATTAGATAGATTTTGATAATTTGATGGTAGGTTAATATCGAAATTAAAAGATTTTGTTAAGTCTATATCACTTAAACTAATATAGCCTACATTCAGATTTTTTTGGTCTAATAATGAGCCCTTTGGAGCAGCTACCGTTATCATCTCAGGTGATAGTTCAAATTTTAACACACTAGAATCAAAATAGCTGGGTACATTTTGAAGGGTATAATTTAGCTTCAATTCCTTTTTCATATACACTGGAATATCCACAGTAAATTCAACCGTTTCCATATTAAAGAATGTTTTATCTACTGGACCACCTGTTTTATTATAAAGCTTAATTTCCGATGTTCTTAATGTATGTGAATTATCAAGGGTAAGTTTATTTTCTGCTAATGCAACACATTTATCAATCTTATCTAATTGGGATTTTGGACCTGTTATTTTTATAGTATCGGGTGTGCATGTCAATTCACCTTTATACAAATCTTTCTCAATTGTTACATTAGGTGCCTGTGCATCCACAACAAATTCTCTGGTTTCATAAACATCAAAAATTACAGAAATATTTTCAGGAAAAATTGATTTTACTTCAAAATTAATCCCATCTTTACTAGTCACATTAATATCTAGCTTATACTCTCCAGGCTTGACAACATTCTCCACAACCGCCATAGCAGTAATATCAGATGCTTTTAAATTTCCTACCTGCGACCTATTCCCTTGAATTTGGATATTAACTTTTTCTATATCATGTGAAACAACCTTTAAATTGTTCTCAGCAGCCGTTGTTCCAGTTAAATCTATTGTAATCGGCACTTCTCTTATCATTTTAGGTGTTTCAGGATATATTTTTATCGACACAATAAACCATAAGAGTATAGCAATAATTAGTGAGTAAATTACTATTGTACTATCATGCCTTATAGACCTTTTGAAAATCTTCCTTATTGTCGTTAAAAATTTCATTTAGTTTTACCTCTTCTTCTCACTGCTTTTTTAAGAGATTTTAATCTGTTTTCCCTATTCTTTTTCCTGTTAACAATATCCTTTTGCTTTGAAACTACTTTGGAGTTTAATATACTCCTTAACTCATCTATAGTTAGGCCCCTTCTTAACTCACCATTTTCAGCAACTGAAATAATCCCTGTTTCTTCGGAAACAGCAACAACTATGGCATCAGAATTCTCGCTCATCCCTATAGCCGCACGATGTCTTGAGCCAAGCTGTTTATTTATCAATTCCTCTTTCTGTGGTTTGGGAAGGTAACAGGCAGCAGCAAGAACCACTCCATCCCTTATAATAACAGCACCATCATGTAGAGGTGTTTTAGGGTAGAATATATTACCAAACAGTTCCTTACTCGGTTCTGCGTTTATTTTTGTTCCCGTATCAATTTGTTCTCCCAACCTAGTTTGTCGTTCAATAACAAATAAAGCTCCTGTTGTAGTTAGCGAAAGTTCCTCGCAAGATTCACATATTGCATTCACTGCAATAGACCACTTTTCAACAATTTCATCACTTTTATCAGCAAATCCAATAAATGAAACATTAGCACGTCCTACTTTTTCAAGCATTCGCCTTAGTTCAGGTTGGAACATTATCAATACTGCTAATAGTCCTATATCAAGTGTATTCTTGAGTAAGAATGTTAAAACCTTAAATCCAATTTCTTTACTAACCATGTAAATGGCAATGAACAGAAGTATGCCTCTTATAAGCTGACCCGCTCTTGTTTCACGAATCAACTTTATTCCCTTATAAACCAAGAAGGTAATTAAGATTATGTCTATAATATCTATTGCAGTCATCGATTTTATTACATTCCAGATTGAATTACCGAAATCGTATAAAAAGTACAGCATAATTCACATCCCAATAATTATTAACTAAACTTACTGTCTATAAAAATATTTTTAACATAAAGAATTTTTATCATCATGTTAAAAATCTTATCTTTCATAAATTATATGTAATCGGGCATTTCTTGCCCGATATTCCAATTCCTCACACATTTTATTTCCTACCTACTATAATTGTATCATAAATATAGATAATTTCAATAGGTTTTCATAATTTTTTATTAATATTTTTGATAACTGAAGTAATCTTCATAATTTCATTTTCTGTATTAAAAACAGACGGCGCAAGCCTTACGGTACCATAATCTGTTTCAAGGCTCTGATGTGCCAGACATGCACAATGGAATCCCGCTCTTAAACAGAACCCATTCCTATTTAGATATGTTGCTACTTCCTCTGGTTTCATGCCTTCTATATTAAATGATACAATAGGTACATAATTCACATTGGAGTTCCTGTATATTACTACCCTTTCATCGCTCGATAGATTTGAAATAAATTTATTACAAAGCATATGCTCATGCTTAGATATTCTTTCAATAGTTTTATTTTTAATAAACTCTATCCCTGCTTTTATTGATGCCACTCCAACTATGTTTATTGTACCACTTTCTAAGCTATCAGGAAGAAAACTTGGCTGTTCAAGGCTTAAAGATGCACTCCCTGTTCCACCCTGCATAATCGGGGTTATATCATATCTTCCATCACTTATCAACAAGCCTGTTCCTGTTGTCCCATACAAGCCCTTATGACCTGCTGTGCATAGTATATTTATCCCATCTGAAAGACTAATAGGAATTACTCCACATGCTTGTGCTCCATCGGCTATAAAGCATATATTCTTAGCTTTGCATATTTCACCTATTTCCTTATAAGGCAAAATTTGTCCCGTTACATTGCTTGCTATTGTACAGATAATTGCTTTAGTTTCATGCGTAATTAAATCCTTAAATGATTGTAATGTTCTTTCATCATCATTATATACCTTTGCAATACTATATTTCACCCTACCTGTTTTACTCAGGGCTACAACAGGTCTTGAAACTGAATTATGCTCAAGCGAGCTAATGATAACATGCCCACTACTACCAACCATTCCTTTTATTGCTAAATTAAGTGCGTGTGTGCAATTACACGTAAAGACTACATTCTCTGATTCTGCACCAAAAAAATCAGCAACAACCTGCCGCGAATTATATACCATAGTGGATGTCATCATAGCTAAGTTATGACCCCCCCTACCAGTATTTCCTCCATACTTTGTAAGAACATCCATTACAGCTGTTTTAACTCCAATGGGTTTTGGAAAACTTGTAGCAGCATTATCAAAGTTCACTACGATAGGTTTATTATGCCTTCTGCTATTATTTGTACGAAAGTTGCACGCATTTGAGTTGATTCTCCCCATATTATCACCTAACTTTCTAAACTATCAATCATTATATGATTATCTGATAGTATTTTCTTAACTATATCAATATTTTCATTCACATAAATATTATAAGTGCAACTTTTCGTAGAAGGACCTGATATCCTTTGTATATCGCAGGTATATCCCTTTGAGGCAAGTAATTTTTGTGCTTTCATCGCATATGTCACTGATGGCATAGCTATTGCACCACTTTTATTATTACTCATACCATCCCCTCCATTTATAAGGTATGATATATTGTATGCGATTGCGACATATTTCTCCACCATTATAGGAAAATAATTATTTTTGTTTTAGCAAACATACGCAATGTGCAGAAACTCCAAGCTTTTCACCTGTAAAACCTAATCCCTCTTCTGTAGTTGCTTTTATGCTAATATTATTTATATCAGTTTTACATGCCTTTGCTATATTTCTCCTCATACTATCAATATATGCAGAAAGCTTTGGTGATTGAGCCACAATTACAGAATCAATATTACCAATCTTATATCCCCTTGCATCAACTTTTTCATACACTTCTTCCAATAAATTAATGCTATCGGCATCCTTGTACTTATCGTCATTATCAGGGAAATTTCCCCCTATATCCCCTAAAACCAATGCTCCCAGCAATGCGTCCATTATTGCATGGGTGAGGACATCTGCATCAGAATGCCCCTCAAGCCCTTTTTTATAAGGGATATCAACTCCGCCTATAACTAGTTTTCTATTCTTAACAAACTTATGAACGTCATATCCTTTCCCTATACGCATATTGTCCTCCTGCCCATCGAGAATCACACCTGCGAATTTTATATCTTCAGGTGTTGTTATTTTTATATTTTTATAACTTCCAATTGTCATATGAATCTTAGCTCCTATAGATTCAGCCAATTGACAATCATCCGTAAAATCTAACCCATTTGCCGTTGCAAAATCCACTGCTTCAAAATATAATCGCCTTTTAAATATTTGCGGTGTTTGAGTTGCAAATAATTTCGGTCTATACGGTGTATCCGCTATAAGCCCATCCTCAACTATTTTAATCGTATCTTTTACGGGAACTCCAAGAACTGCACCACCAAATACCCTTGCATCTTTTATTGTTCTTTCTATATCACCAATGTCAACAAGGGGTCTAGCACCATCGTGAATAGCTATCATAGTAGTATCCCTATCTATTAGCTTTAGTCCATTAAGCACGCTCTGTTGCCTTGTCTTGCCCCCGAGAGTAATATGGGTAAGCTTTGTTATCCCAAGCTCTTTAGCTGTTTTTTTCACAGCCGATACTAGATTTTCTTTTGTAACAACCACAATGTCCTTTATACTCTTGCTTTTTTCATAGGCAAGCATGGACATTCCCATTACATTTGTATTTGCGAGCTTTAAAAGCATCTTGTCCTGACCACCCATACGTCTGGAATCTCCAGCACAAACTATAATCGCTGATACATCCATATTAACCTCCATTTATATAGCAGAAATGGCGTGATAGAACAGATAATATCCGCCCAATCTACGCCACTACTTTAATAAAGCCTTAATTTTCATTTAGCCACTATTCTTCAGTGATATCTGTTTCTGTAGTTTCCTCTTCAATAACTTCTTCATCCATAGCTTTTTCCTCAACTATCTCCCCAGAAGTCTCTTCATCTTCTTCATCTTCAAGCAATGCACGCATAGAAATACTAATGCGTTTTTTGTCCGTATCAATCTCAAGTATCTTTACATCTACTTCTTGACCTATGGAAAGTATTTCATTAATATCATCAACTCTGCGGTTAGCAATCTGAGAGATGTGAATTAAACCATCAACACCCTCAATAATTTGTGCAAATGCTCCAAAAGGAGTAATTGATACTATATTTGCCTTTACAATATCACCAACATTAAATTGAGCTTTGAACTTCTCCCAAGGGTTATCTTCAGTCTTTTTATAACCTAATGATACCCTATTTGCATCTTTATCGAGTTCCTTTATAAATACTTCAAGCATATCACCCATATTTACAACATCACTTGGGTGCTTAATCCTGCCCCATGATAGTTCAGAAATATGGATCATACCATCAACTCCACCTAAATCAACAAATACGCCATAATTTGTGATGGATTTTACCTCTCCCTTATAAACCTTATCGATTTCAGCAGATTCCCAGAATTTAGCCTTAGCTTCTTCTCTTTGAGCTTTCAAAACAGCACTTATAGAACCAACTGCCCTACGTCGTTGTTCATTTACTTCAATAATTGTAAATTCAACCTTCTGCTTTAGCAATGTATCAAGTTTTGTATTTCTACCAACACCAGTCTGTGATGCAGGAATAAATACCCTTACTCCCTTATGTGATGCCAAAACTCCACCCTTAACCACATTTTGCACAATGCCATCAACAACTGTGTTTTCTTCCTTAGCCTTAATTATTTTCTCAAAGCCAAGTCTTTCATCAACCTTTTTCTTTGAAAGGGTTACAATACCCTCCTGGTCATTGATTTTAGTTACAATCAATTCAACTTCTTCACCGACATTCAAAATATCACTTGGAGTCTTTGTTGGGTCATCTGTTAATTCTGAAAGAGGCACATATCCTGTATGCTTTGTACCCACATCGACAATAGCTTCACTATTATTAACAGAAACAACGTAAGCCTTTACCCTTTCCCCTGTATGTATTTTCTTGAAAGACTGTGCAAGAGCCTCCTCAAAATTAATGTCATCTTCGAAATTATTTAAAATTTCAGTCATTTTTGTTTGTACCTCCTTAATTATATAAGCCGGTGTCGATGCACCAGCAGTAATGCCAATTCTTTTAGCATCCATAAGGTTCAAAGCGTAAAGCTCATCAGAATTCTCAATATGATAAGTTCTATTGCAATTTTCCTTGCATATATTATAAAGCTTTATTGTATTAGAGCTATGTTTTCCGCCAACTATAATCATAATATCAGAGTTTTTAGATAACTCAATCGCTTCTTCTTGCCTACATGAAGTTGCATTGCAAATAGTATCATAGATTATTATATTAGAATTATTCTCAGGTAAAGCTTTTAGACACTCTTCCCATAATATAATATTATACGTTGTTTGGGCGACAATTGCAACCTTTTTTTCCAAAAAGTCTGGATTTTTAAGAAATATTTCTTTTAATTCATCAGAATCATTGAAAACCATACAGTTTTTTTCACCATGCCCAATTATACCCACTACTTCTGGATGTTCGGAATCACCTGCTATTAATATTATATGCCCCTCTTGTGTTTTTTCACTTACAATTTTATGAATCCTTGATACGAAAGGGCAAGTTGCATCAATATATATTTTCCCACCTTGTTCTATTTCATTATATATTGATTTGCCTACACCATGTGAACGAATTATAACCTTTTCATCAAACGCAAGCTCTGATATATCCTCAATAATCCTTATGCCTTTTTTTTGCAAGTCATTAACAACCTGATTATTGTGTATAATAGGACCAAGGGTTGCAGATTTTCCACCCTTTTTTATCTCATTATAAACAAGCTTAACTGCTCTGTCAACCCCAAAACAAAACCCAGCAGTTTTCGCTACTTTTATTTTAACCATAAAACTATCCTTTTTCTATAATATGTAAGGATTTTTCACCTTCAACAAGCTCTGTGATTGATGTCATTATTGTAGTTTTCAAGCTTTTTAACTCTGATGCTGATGGATTATCACTAACTTGTAATTGACCTGCACTAATCGGCTTACCATATTTAACAACAACTTTTCTTCGGAACTTCAATTTCCCTTCAAAAACAATTCCAACAGGCACGACATCAACATTCGCTTTTGCAGCAATCAACGCAACTCCTGTCTTACCCCTGCCGACTTTTCCGTCCTTTGAACGAGTACCCTCTGGAAAAATAACAAGATTTCTTCCCTTATTCAATCTAGCTATTGACTCATCAATCACTTTCATATCACCGCTTCCTCTTACAACAGGAAATGCACCCATTATTCTTATAAGTGCAGAAAAAAACGGATTTTTAAACAGTTCCTCTTTAGCCATATAAGCAAATCTTGCTTTTACCGGCAAGCATATAAAAACAGGGTCGGCATAACTTCTGTGATTTGATGCAAATATTCTTCCGCCATCTTTAGGAATATTCTCAGTACCCTCAAAGGATAGATTATATACAATTTTATAAATGAATAAGATAATGTATCTAATAATCGTATACATAATCATCCCCCATTAGTTTTATTTGTAAATTTTAACCATTTGCATATATTCAACTTTTTTAAATCCAAGATTTTCATAAAGCTTAACTGCTTTTTTATTGTCATCTCTCACTTCAAGCCTTATTTTCTTTACATTTTTATCAATTTTACTATCTATATAAGCAAAAAATTCTTTACCCAATCCTTTTGAACGATATTTAGGCTTAATATAAATTTCCTCAATCCATATAATATTACCACCCGATTCGTTAGAATAGGTGTTTGCAGTGAGTGCATAGCCAACTGATTTACCGTTATTTATAAATAAATACCCGTTCGCATATGTACCTGAATTAACAATTTCATTAAATGTTCTGTAAAAGTTTTCAACAGGTATCTTATGCAAAACACCATCAGAATCATAAAATTCTGACATTAGGCTAATAAATTCATCTCTATCGCTTTCAGTAACTTCCTTAATCATTGTCATCCCCCGATTTTGCTGATTTCCTATTTTCATAACCATCCCTACGACTTTATTTACAGAATCCTCAAGTCCTAGACCAGTTGTATCAAATAATATAGCATCTTCAGCCTGTTTCAATGGTGCAACAGCCCTATTACTATCATTATAATCTCTAATTCGAATATCTGCAAGTATTTTTTCATATGAGAGTGAATTTTCTTTATCCTTCATTTCATTATAACGCCTTCTAGCTCTTTCTTCAGGTGTAGCAGTAATAAATATTTTCAAATCGGCATTAGGGAGAACAACCGTTCCAATATCTCTGCCATCCATTATAACATCATTTTCCTGTGCAATTTTTCTTTGTAACTCAAATAGAAAATCTCTCACCTTTGGAATTGCTGAAACAGCTGACGAACCCATAGTTACCTCCGGTGTTCTAATCATATCTGATACATCCTCATCATTTACAAACACTCTCTGTTCACCATCAATAAACTTTAGTTCAATTGAAATTTTATCTAATAAAGGAATAACATCGCTTTCAAGCGAAGCATCCTTTCCATTTTTCAAAACATAGTAAGCTATTGATCTATATAGTGCTCCTGTATCAACATATATAAACCCTAGCTTCTCTGATGCACCTTTAGCAATTGTACTTTTCCCAGCACCTGCGGGACCATCAATAGCAATATTAATTTTCTTTTTCTCCATCTTCTTCACATCTTTTCTTACATATTTAATCCTGCACAGTAACCAGTTGAGAAAGCTATCTGTAAATTAAAACCTCCTGTATAAGCATCAACATCAATAACCTCACCGGCAAAAAACAATCCCTTAATGAGTTTAGATTCCATTGTCTTAGGGTTTATTTCTTTTACTGATACACCCCCACTTGTGATTATTGCTTCATCAATCGGACGAAAACCTTTTACAGTCACAGGAAATGCTTTTAGCAGTTTTACAAGAGTTTTTCTCTGTTCCTTTGTTACACTATTCACTTTTAGCTCAAAAGGAATTCCAGATAATTTTGCAACTACAGCTATCATTTTATTTGGCAATAATTTACCTAATGAATTTATAAATGTCTTGTTTATATTATCCATAAAATCACGCTGTATTCTCAAGTCTAGTTTTTCCTCGCTAAGTGCAGGCTTTAAATCTATAAATATTTTATATCTATTTTGCTCCATATTACGAATATGTGAACTTGCACTTAAAGTAAGTGGACCCGATATCCCAAAATGCGTGAAAAGCATTTCACCCATTTCACTATATATTTTCTTGCTTTTATCATACAAATTGAGCGTAACATTTTTTAGCGATAATCCCATCATATCAGAGCAATACTTTTCCTCAGCAAC
>JAAYSW010000071.1 GCA_012523875.1 Clostridiales bacterium | reverse complement strand
TTAAATGTTCTTTAATCTCACCAACTGTTAATTCGTTAAAGTGAAATAATGACGCTGCTAATGCTGCTGAAGAATTTGTCTTTTCGAATACTTCTGAGAAATCTTCTAATTTTCCACAACCACCACTCGCTATTACGGGGATTTTTACAGCCTCGCATACTGCATTTAAAAGTTCAATATCGTAGCCGTCCTTTGTGCCATCATTATCAATTGAATTAAGGCATATTTCGCCTGCTCCAAGCTCCTCAACCTTTTTAACCCATTCAATTAAATCAAGTTTCATATCAATTCGTCCGCCATTTGCATAGACAGAATACGCTCCATCATCATTACGTTTTGCATCTATTCCAACAACAACACATTGACTACCAAATATATCTGATGCCTCTTTAATAAATGATGGATTCTTTAAAGCAGATGAATTAATTGAAACTTTATTCGCACCCGCATTTAAAGTTTCCCTAAAATCTTCAATAGTGGAAATCCCACCTCCAACAGTTAGCGGAACAGAAATTTTTTTGGCTGTTTCTCTAACAACATCAAGCATAATACTCCTACCCTCATGTGATGCTGTTATATCATAAAAAACTAATTCATCAGCACCCTGATTATTATATCTTTCTGCATATTCAATTGGATCTCCTACATCTTTAATTCCCTCAAACTTAACACCTTTAACCACCTTGCCATTTATTACATCAAGACATGGTATAATTCTTTTAGCCATCTTTAGCTATTCCTGCCTTCCCGCTATATCTATAGCTTCTTTTAAATTCAGCGTACCTTTATATATAGATTTACCACATATTGCTCCATACAGATTAAGGTTCATGCATTTTTTTATATCATCAATATTGCGAACACCGCCGCTTGCTATAATATTGCAATCTACTACCTTATTAATTGCATCTAATTGTTCTAGATTAACCCCTTCTAATGTTCCATCCTTTGATATATCAGTGAAAATAATACACCCTATACCAATAGAAACCATCTCTTTCGCCAATGAAATATAAGATACTTCAGAACTATCAAGCCAACCCTCAACAGCAACCATTCCGTCTAAAGCATCAATCCCCACTGCAATTTTATCACCATATTCTCTAACCGCATCTTTTACAATCTGAGGGTTTTTTAGTGCAACAGAACCAAGTATAATCCTTGAGATTCCATTTTGAAGATAATACTCAACAGTATCAAGATTTCTAATTCCTCCACCCAGCTCTACCTTCAGGTTTGTATTTTTAGCTACATCTATAAAAATATCATTATTGACTGGCGTTCCACTCTTTGCACCATCTAAATCAACCATATGTATCCACTTTGCTCCAGAGACTTCAAAGCCCTTTGCAGTTTCCATATAATCATCTGCTACTTTTTCTGTTGTTGAAAAATCTCCTTTATAAAGCCTAACACAATTTCCATCCTTTATATCTATCGCCGGAAGTATAACCATCTTATAAGCCCTCCAAAATTATCTAATACCTTTAACCACAGCCTGTAACCCACTATAATAAAACCAAACTTACACGCAATTACTATACAATAAATTATGATTAATGCTTATTATCCTTTGTCATTATATATTTCTAAAGAACACCCTTTGTCGAAAGGGTTTCCCCTGTCTTAGTTAATTTTATTGCTTGCTTCAATGCGTGTGCCATTGCTTTAAATAATGCCTCACACTTATGGTGATCATTTGTTCCGTAAACCATATTTAAATGTAATGTAATACCTGCATTAAAAGCAAATGCTCTAAAAAACTCCTCTGATAAACAGGTATCAAAATCTCCGATTTTTTCATTTTTAAACTCTCCATTAAAAACTAAAAATGGGCGATTGCTAATATCTAGCGAACAAAAACCTAGGGCTTCATCCATTGGAATATAAGCATTTCCGTAGCGTGCAATTCCTGATTTATCGCCCAATGCTTTTGAAAATGCCTGCCCAAGTGCTATTCCTGTATCCTCAACTGTATGGTGTCCATCAACATATAAATCGCCTGTGACTTTAACATTTATACCTATTCCACTATGGGTTGATAAGGCTATAAGCATATGGTCAAAAAAGCCAATGCCCGTATCAATATTATATCCATCATTAGTATCCATCGAAATAGAAACCTTTATTTGTGTTTCCTTGGTATTCCTCTCAACTGTTGCAATACGATTCATACTATCCTCCATCCTTAATATCAGTGAGTATTTTTCTTAAAGTGAATATGAGTTCTTTATTCTCATCATCGCTACCTAGGGTAATTCTCAAGAATCCCTTAAACTTTCTAATTGCTATTGAATTTTTTAATAAATCGTCAAAAATCCTATCCTCAAAAGAAGTTTTTATAAAAATAAAATTAGTTCTTGTTTCAAAGACCTTTTCAAGTATTGGAAATTTTGCCTGCAGTTCCAACACTTCTTTATAAAACCACTTATTATTGCTTGTGATTTCTTCAATTCTAGCATTAAGATAATCTTTTTTTTCAAAAACAACTTCTCCAATCATCTGTGAAATTGTATCCGTATTATAGGGTGATTTAGCTGCCTTTAACGCAGTCGATATTTTTTCCCCCGCTACCGCAAACCCTAATCGTATAGCTGCTAATCCCACTGCCTTTGAACAGGTTTTTAATATGATGCAATTATCATATTTCTGAATATCGGGCAGCAAGCTTTCTGTCCAAAAATCCATATATGCTTCGTCAAGGATTACCAAACAATTAAGGTTCTTTATGAGTTTCTTAACCTCATCCTTACTAATACCTAGTGAAGTTGGATTACATGGGTTCGAGAAAAACAATGCCTTTGCATTGTTAATATTACAAAATTCTATCAAGCCATCTATATCAACTGTTAAGTCCTCATTTTTATTAAATACTTTAACATTTAATTCATATAGGCTGCTATAAAAAGCATACATAGTAAAATCATGTGAAAGGGTCACCACTATATCATCCTTTTCTAGGAAACAACTTGATATAATGCTTATCAATTCATCAGAGCCATTTCCTGCGGTTACAAGCGATTCGTCAATCCCATAAAAAGATGCAAAAGCCTTTACTGTTTTATTTGCATATGGGTCAGGGTATCTATTATAATCAATGTTTTTCATTTTATAGGATATAATTTCAGATAATTCATCATTTAAATTATAACAGGATTCGTTTGCATCAAGCCTTATCTTATAATCCCCACTTATTGGTTCATAGGGTGTTAGTTCCTTAAGCTTTTTATTAAGTTTATAACTCATTTCTATACCCCTATTCAAATCTTACTTTTACTGCATTTGCATGCGCTCTAAGCCCTTCTCTTTCTGCTATTAAAACTATATCATCCTTCGCTTCTTCTAGTGCATCCTTTGTATAGTATATAAAGCTTGAACGCTTAACAAAACTTGATACACCAAGGGGCGAGAAAAACCTTGCTGTTCCACTTGTTGGTAAAACATGATTAGGCCCTGCATAATAATCTCCGAGAGATTCTGTTGTATATTGCCCCAAGAATATTGAACCTGCATTATCAAGGCAACCTAAGTACTGCATGGGATTTTCCATAAATACTTCTAAATGCTCAGGGGCAATTCTATTAGTTAATTCTACTGCATAATCAATATTATCACATATAATTATTGCACCATAGTCTG
>JAAYSW010000070.1 GCA_012523875.1 Clostridiales bacterium | reverse complement strand
GTTGGACCGGTATCGCCTATTGGACCAGTATCACCTGTTGGGCCGGTATCGCCTATTGGACCAGTATCACCTGTTGGACCGGTGTCACCTGTTGGACCCGTTGCACCCGTGGGACCTGTTGGACCTGTTGTATTAATATCATCCTCTATTATAACTAAGGTTGCCTTAACTGGCACAGCAGGGCTATAATATATGGTTGATGTGCTACTATTAACTAATGATACCGTAACAAATGCTTCATTGGCATCAATAATTCCTACACCTGAAACTTCCCCTGTTTTAATAGGGGATGCACCTATTAAATTATCACCTTGGGAAGAAAGTAAACCGAATACTGCTCCATTGGTTGATGGAGATGATTGGGTTGCAACCCACCAATTTATAACATACCGACCTGCTTCATTAAAAGTAATTATCCCTGTTTGGCTATCATATGATATATTTCCATCTGAATAAACAATATTATCAAATATTACTGGTGAATTACTATCTACTGAATTCGAGATAGTGCGTTCTATTTGCAAGGCTATATTGCTCATATTTTCCCTCCATAGATTTCTATTGAGATATTTTTTACACTCTGTAAATAATTCATTATATGCTTGAATTCATACATTTGTTAATAATCATAATCCAAATTATAATTGCTTTTTTCACATAATATAATGAAACTTTACATTAAAACTCCTTTAATAATAGCAAATCAGTATCTGTACATATTATTAAAAGCTTATATAATTTCTTTCTATGGAAAATTCATATATTATTCAAAAGAAATATGCAATATAAAACAGAATAGCATTAGGCTTTTGGCAGAATTAAATGAAAATTATGAACATTATAAGTTTTATTTGTATTGATAGAATAGATATGATATAATAATCATATATTAAGAATTTACTTTTTTGGGGGTGAGGGTATGGGATTACAGTTCGAATATGATAAAGATAAGTTCTATGAAGCATTAATCCAAAGTGCTGAGGACTATATTTATGTTTGTGATTTAAGAACCAATATAACTAGATTGCCTAATAGTTTAGTTTATGATTTTAACTTAACAGGAAAATATATATATGATTTTTCGAATGTTTGGCTAGAAAAGATTCATCCTGATGAGCGTGGTATATACCTTGAATCTCTTGAAGATATAATAATAGGGGTTACTGATGACCATAACCTTGACTATAGGGCTTTAAATCGTGAAAATGAGTGGGTTTGGGTTAGATGTAGGGGGCATATAATTAGGGACCATAATAATAGGCCTGAATTATTTGCTGGAATAATTACAAATATAGGTAAGAAAAACAAGGTTGATATAACAACAGGATTATTAAACAAATTTGAGTTTGAAAACCAAATAAATTACTTTTTGCACACAAAAGAAAAATTTTCGGTTATTGTAATTAATATAGATAATTTCAAAAATATTAATTATTTATATGATAGGGAATTTGGGGACAGTGTGTTAAGAATTACTGGTCAATATTTGCAAAATTCATTACCGTCTGAAATGGAAGTTTACCGACTGGATAGTGATGAATTCGGCATTATAACGAAAATTATGGATAACGAGCAGATTAAACAGCTTTATTATAACCTAAAAAAACATTTCACTTCTCAACACGAATATAGGGGTAAAAAGTATCACTCCCCTCTTTCTGCTGGATGTTATATCTATAATCCTGGTATTCCTGAGGATTATCAAACAATACTCAAAAAAGCACATAAAGCACTGGATTATGCAAAATCCAATGGTAAAAACAAGATAACATTTTATGAATCTACTATTTCAAAGAATAAAACAAGAGAGTTAGAATTGCTAGAGCTTTTACATGAAAGCGTTAATAATAATTATGATAATTTCGAGCTCCATTGCCAACCTCAAGTTTTTGCTAATAATGGCAAACTAAAGGGTGCTGAAGCATTGCTTCGATGGAAATGTGATAAATATGGGGTTATAGCTCCTTATGAGTTTATTCCACTTCTTGAAAAATCGAATCTTATAATACCAGTTGGAAAGTGGGTATTCACACAGGCAGTGAGGAACTGTGCTAAATGTATTGAATATTTTCCTAATTTTAAGATGAGTATTAATGTATCCTATATTCAACTGCTAGATAGCACCTTTGTAGATTTTATAAAATCCACAATTGAAGAAGAAAACATTTGTTTCTCCAATATTATAATTGAGCTTACCGAGAGCAGATTTGTGTCCGATAAGGATTTGTTAAAGTCTACCTTTGCTTCAATTAGAAATCTAGGTATGGATATTGCTATGGATGACTTTGGTACAGGATATTCATCATTAGAAATATTGAAGGAGGTACCTGCTGATATTGTTAAAATTGATAGGGCTTTTGTAAGGAACATTATGAAAAGCTCTTTTGATAAAACCTTCATTAAGTTCATTGTCGAACTTTGTCATGATGTAGGTATAAAGGTATGTCTTGAGGGAATTGAACATAAGGAAGAAATGGAGATTGTATCACCTATGAATCTGGACTTTATACAAGGTTATCTTTTTGGTAAACCACAACATACAGATATCTTTTTCCAAAATTATTTACTAAAACAATGAACCCTCGCTCCAAAAGCTAAGGTTTTATATTTGTGTTACTATAAATTTCATAAGTTGTTAGTGACTAGGTTACATATCTCTTTTATATTTTGTGCTATAATATATAAAAAAGGGAGGTTATTATGATGATTGAACAAGTGTATAAAATATCAACTGAAAATAAAATGGCAGTAGAAAAGGTTGTTTTTGATGAAAATATCCACTACTTGCATATGGTATTCAATAAAGGGGAGGGACTACCTGAACATTTTTCAAATTCCAATGTTTATATGACAGTAGTAAGGGGGACACTTTCCATTGGACTTGATGAACAAGAGGTTAAAGAATATCCTTTTGGTACATTATTAAAGATTCCTGAAGGTACAAAGATGAATGTAAAAAATATGAATGAAGATACATTGGAGTTGATTGTAGTTAAGGCACCTGCCCCTACTAAATAGATTTAGATTGGCATTATATTTATAGGGCATTTATAAAACTGACTCGATAATATAAAACGTATAATACATAAGGAGGTAAAAAGGGATGGCAAAATACACATGTACCGTTTGTGGATTTATTTATGAAGAAGCAGATGGTATTCCCGAAAATGATATTGCTCCAGGTACAAAATGGGAGCAATTACCCGATGATTGGGTCTGCCCACTCTGTGGTGCAACAAAAGATGAGTTTGAAAAAGAAGAGGAAGCCCCATCTGCAGAAATAAAACCCACTACACCTGCATTTCACTCATCTGCTGATATGAAGGAAATGTCGCCACTTGAGCTTAGTGCATTATGTAATAACCTAGCTCGTGGATGCGAAAAACAATATAAATTTGAAGAAGCAGATCTATTTAAGCAATTAGCTATATACTTTAAGAAATCATCAGCACCAGCTAAGGAACCAAATTATGATGGGCTTGCTAAATTAATTGAAAAGGATCTTAAAGAAAACCTTCCAAATGCAAATACTATAGCAAATGATTCTAATGACCGTGGTGCTTTGCGTGCTTTGGTTTGGAGTGAAAAGGTAACTCGAATTTTAAATTCTATTCTAATTAGGTATCAGAATAAAGGCGATGAAATGTTAGAGAATACTGGCGTGTATGTCTGTACAATTTGCGGTTTTGTCTACATAGGTGATAATTTACCGGAAGTTTGCCCTGTATGCAAAGTTCCTAATTGGAAATTTGAAAAGGTTGAGGGGGGCATTAATAATGACTAATAAATATGCGGTAAGGAATATACGCTTATGTACAAAAGACTGTCTATGCCTTTATGTCTGCCCTACTGGAGCTACTGATACGGAAAATAGCATTATCGATGTAGAGAAATGCATTGGTTGTGGCGACTGTGCAGATGCTTGCCCATCTGGTGCAATTTCTATGGTACCTAAGGTTTATCCTAAACAACAGGATAAAACAGAAGCTGTTATTAATACTCTCAAAGCATTGGCTCGTAGTAAAGCTAATCAAGAGAATATTGCTAACGAATTACCAGGTAAATTAGCAAGGGCTATTGAAAAGTCTAATCAAATTATGGCGGAGGATATTATTCGTGAGGCGGGTTATATGCTACCCCAAAGTGAAAATGTTAATATTTTTTTACAATCGCTTCTTGAAAAAGAGCAACCTGATGGTTTCCCTAAGGAGATTGTAGAAAAATTAATCGAAATTTTATTTAAAAATCAGGAGGAAAATCAGATGAGCGAGAATAAAACATTGGCAAATCTAATGGCAGCATTTGCTGGAGAAGCAGAGGCAAATAGGAAATATACAGCATATGCTAAGAAGGCTGAGAAGGAAGGAAAGATGAATGCAGCTAAATTATTTAGGGCTGCAGCTGATGCTGAAACTCTCCATGCTTTAAAGCATTTTGAGATAGCTGGAAAAGTTGGTTCTACTGAAGAGAACTTAAAGGATGGGGTTGAAGGCGAAACTTATGAGTATAAGGAAATGTACCCTCCCTTCATTAAGCAAGCTGAAGCAGACGGAAATAAGGCTGCTGTAACTACTTTCACATTTGCTATGAAAGCTGAAGAAGTGCATGCAAAACTTTACCAAGATGCATTGGATAACCTTGATGAAACAGAAGAAATCTTTTATTATCTATGCCCTGTCTGTGGAAACATAGAGAAGTTCGTACCAGAAAAATGTAGCATTTGTGGCGTTCCAGGAACTAAATTTATTAAGTATTAATAAATTAACAATAAAAAAGATATATAAAATTGAAGAAGGAGCTGTAAACGAAATGTTTCAGCTCCTTCTTTATCTATTGTGTTGCTTTTATAGTTAAGCTAGCTTATTTAGATGGCTTAATATTCCAAATGTTTTCCGCATAATCCTTTATGGTTCTATCAGAGCTAAACTTTCCAGCATTGCACATATTAATCCAACACTTACGTCCGAACTTCACCCTATCCTTATAATCACTATTAGTTTTAAGTTTTGCTCTTACATAACCTTCCATATCACCAATGAGGTAATAATTGTCTGGCGTATGCCAACTTGCACCATCTAGCAATGAATAGTAAAGCTCTCTAAAATATCCTGTTCCATCATCCGAAACAGTACCATCAATTAAGGTATCAACAACCCTTCGAATCCTTTCATTTTTAGCTATTACTTTTCTGCTATTATATTTTGGCATGAGTTTTTTCAACT
>JAAYSW010000069.1 GCA_012523875.1 Clostridiales bacterium | reverse complement strand
TAGCAGCCTACCCAGTCAGGATCTAATAATCCTTTTTATCAGACCGAATTTCAAGTGCACTTATAAAATATTGTCTTAAATGTACCCAGCACGTTTTTATTTTCGAGCTTATCAATTTTCGTTTTAAGTTCTTATTATCTTGAAATAAACTCTCGCTCTGAATTGAAATGTAATTTGCTTATCTTTTGAGGGCTGAAACCCATGCCAAAAGTTCTTCGTATTATAGTTTGTTCCCCACAAAAATTGCCCTCTTCTCCTTTACCTTCCTTTGCTTAATTATACCATAAGCACAACTAAAAAGTAAGAAAAAACACGTAAATACATGCTTTTCTCCTAGAAAAATATTCAACATTTTTAGTAATTTACACGGTGGGAAATTTCCGTTTCATTGCTTCATACCTTTTGATTTCTTCAACTCTTAAACCGTGCATAAGCCAGGATAATTCTTCTTGTGTTATGCTGTAAGCTTCATCTGAAGTGTATACTTTTCCCAGTGGTCTTAATATCATATATCTGCACCACCCACGCTGGCTTTTGCCACTCTCTCTAAACCTCCTGATCATTTCTTCCCATTTATTCTGGGCTGTCATTGCAACCACCTCCTACTACTACCTTAGCACGGATTTTCTGTTCACGGTAGGGGGGGTATTTGATGGGTACCCTGCAATAAGTTAATTTTCCTAATCCTAACAATAAAAATTAATAAAATCTTCAACGATAAAGGCTTCTTCTATTAACAGAAAAAGCCTTATAAAATTGTATGAATCTATTTACCCTTATAAAAGGGAATTTTATTCTTTATCCTCAATCGTTCACGATATTTCTGACGTTTAAACTTATCCTTATACATTAAAGCATCGGCAATCTTTATCATACCATCTATAGTCATATCAGATGTCGGAACTTGCTTAACCACGCCATAACTTGCCCTTACTTCATATCCTTTACCCGATGTGGCATTGTATTCACCCAAATACTTCTGGACTCTATTTATATATTCATTTACATATTCAACTTCTTCATCTTCAGCTGTACTAGCAACTATAAACTCATCACCACCAAATCTAGCACATATTTCATCTTTAATAGAACTCGAAAGCAATGCTTTTGCTAGAGCTAATATGGCATTATCTCCTTCGCCATGCCCATGTACATCATTAATAATTTTGAGCCCATCTAAATCAAATGAAATAATTACAAGTTTCTTTTTCAGCCTCTTACAATTATTAAATAAACTATAGACATTTTTATAAAATCCTCTTCGATTATAAAGACCAGTCATTGAATCATGAATATACATTTCCTCAAGCCTTTGTATAACCATTTTCATTTCAGTGTGATTCTTTATAGTCTCTAAAACATTGCTTAAATTCATAATAAATGAATGGAATTTATAAAAACCATATGTGGGATATTCAAAAGTTATTGCAACATACCCAATTACTTTATCCTGAAAATGAAGTGGTGTAAAAAGAATTTTGTCATCCTTTTCAAGAATCTTATCTAAATTAGGAAGCATCTCATAAGTTGAAAACACTTGACCTGAGGTAGTGTGCTCACTGTCTTTGTATAAAAATAGCTTCATCTTTTCGGGATATCCAACGCTATATCGACTTTCTTCCTCAAAGATTTCCTCTATCTCGTTAACTTCGGAAATAAAATCTTCTACGATGCATAGCCAAATTTTACCAAAGGTAATATAGTGTAGATATTGCTGAATATCTATCATACATTCCTCAATTGAAATTCCATCGGATAGAGCAGAAACCATTCTTATCATAAGTATATTAAATGTGTTTATATCTGCTAAATCTGAACTCAATTTTCTTATATAATTATTCGGGGATTGTGGCATCAGACCTTCACAACCACAAGATTGTGAAATAACTAGTTTATTCTGTATTAGTTCATACCTAGAGATTTCCTTTCCGTCAAATAAATCCTTCAACTTATCTAAAGCTCGTTTTGCCATAGTCCTCAAATCCTGATGTGCAGTTGTAAGCCTCGGCATATGATATTTTTCTTCCTCATTTCCATCAAAGCCAGATACACAAACATCTTGAGGAACGCTATACCCATATTCCTCAAGTTTTTTACAAACTGCAATAGCCATAGCATCATTAGCACATACTATAGCTTCGGGCATCTCGATACCGCTTGCCATAAACTCATCCATGGCAGCATATGTAGGATTATCCCAAAAGTCACCATAGGATATGCGTTGTTCATCAAATGGGATATTGTGTTCTTCTAAAGCCTTTTTATATCCTCTTAGTCTTTCTTCTGAATATTCATTTCCCTTGATACCAGCCATAAAATTAATTTTAGTAAACTTATGATGCTCAATAAAATGCTTGACAATATCTTTCATAGTGTTCTCATAATCAAATAAAAGGCTATAGCAACCATCAACTTCCTTTTCAATAGATACTACAGGCACTCCACTCTCAAAACTTTTATTAACTATACGCATTAAATGTTCTTTACCTTTTATAGTTTCAGAAAGTATTATAATTCCATCAATAATATTTAAATTCATAAGGTTATATATATTCTCTTCACCAATATCATGCTTTTCAGAATAAATTAATTCGCTAAATGACGCAAAGATAAGAACCTTATATCCAATCTCTTTTGCATATTGACATATAATATTCATTATTCCATCACTATACTCTGTCCTTAAATCCGCCATACAAAGTGCAATAACCCTACTTTTATTGGTTTTATTCATATGTCTAATCTCCCCTAACTTTTATCCACTACAAAAAATCACTCTATAATTATACTATATATTTGCAAAAATGTAAAGGCAAATTTAACATAAATAATAAGTTTTTTAAAAGAAATTTATTATTTATGCTAAATTCGATGATTTAAGGTGGCTCATCTAAAGAGATAAGCCACCTTAATAATACTGCAACCACCATATTTAGTAATTGCCAGCCAGCTCATTATATAATCCTAGATATAATTCTGCTGATTTGCTCCAGCTAAAATCTTCTTCCATTATACGTTTAACGAACTTCTGCCATTCTAATTTATTATCATACAACATTTTTGCCCTCTGGCAAGAGGCAAGCATATCATGTGCATTATAGGTTTTAAAGGTATATCCATTTCCATCACCATTACCATTATCACGCACTGAATCCCTAAGTCCTCCTGTTTCTCTAACAATTGGAACAGTACCATATCTTATTGAAACCATCTGTGCTAATCCACACGGCTCACTTTGCGAGGGCATCAAGAACATATCAGCACCAGCATAGATTCTTCTAGCTAGTTCAGGAATAAATCCTATTGTAACGCTGACCTTATCTGGATATCTATAAGACATTTCCCTAAAGAAATCTTCATAAATCTTTTCACCACTACCTAAAATTGCAAACTTATATCCAAGGTTTACAAGATCATCAAAGACATATCTAATTAAATCTATCCCTTTATGTGATACAAACCTTGTTACTACGCCGATAATTGGCTCATCACCCTCTTGCAAGCCAAGCTGTTCAATAAGCTTATCTTTGCAGATTTTTTTCCCTTTAAGGTTTTTGGCTGTGTAATTAGCAGGTATTAACATATCAGTTTCAGGGTTATAAACATCGACATCAATTCCATTGAGAAAACCACAAAGTTTGTATTGCTTACTAGCCAAAGCCCTATCTAATCCATGTGAATACCATGGATCTAAAATTTCCCAAGCATAACTAGGGCTAACTGTTGTAATTTTATCAGCAGTTTCAATTGCACCCTTTATCATATTCACATTAGCATCATATTCTAGTAGATTAGTATGATACAATGGAATTCCCATAAGTTCATTAATAACTTCCTTACCATACTTGCCTTGATATTGGATATTATGAATTGTAAATACATTCTTTATATTCTCATATCCCTGTTGATATTTATAGAAAACCTGATAATAAACAGGAATAAGTGCAGTTTGCCAATCATTTGAATGAATTATATCAGGTGTAAAATCAATAACCCTTATCATCTCAAGCACTGCCCTTGAAAAGAATACATACCTTTCACAATCATCGTAAAACCCATACACACCATCTCTACCAAAATAATATTCATTATCTATAAAATAATAAGTTATCCCATTGCAAATTGTTGTAAAGATACCACAATATTGTTTTCTCCATGCCACATCGACAGTAATATTAGTTAAGAAAGTCATATTTGCTCTCATCTCAGCATTTATACTTTTATATAGGGGGATTACCACCCTACAATCATGACCTTTCTTAGCAATTGCTGACGGAAGTGAGCCAATTACATCCGCTAATCCACCAGAAGCCACAAAAGGTAATGCTTCACTAGCTGCAAATAATATATTCATAAACTCGCCCCCCATTTTCATTAAATTATTGCGTTCTTACCGATAAATAACGGATAGGTTTCTGACCCAGTCATCACCCGTCCCTGACCGATCTGTACATTCTTGTCTGTGATTATATGGCTTAGGTTGCAATCATTATCGATAATTGTATTTTGCATTAATATACAATCCCTAACAACTGTATTCTTACCAATTTTAACTCCTCTAAACAGCACACAGTTTTCAACTGTTCCCTCAATTATGCAGCCATCAGCAATAAGTGAATTATTTATTTTGGATTCAAGGCCATATTTAACTGGACCATTATCCCTCACCTTTGTATAAATTGGTGATGTTTTCTTAAATAATTTGTTTCTTACCTCGGTTTCAAGCAAAGACATATTTGAATCATAATAACTATTTAAACTATCAATTTTTGCATAAAATCCTTTATGTTCATATCCCATTATCTTAAATTCTTCTTTTTTCGCCTGTAAGACATTCCTCCTAAAGCTGTAAAGACTTCTACTCATCGCCTCTTTAACAATCTTTTTTAGGAACAATTTATTCATTATGAACATATTAAGACCGATATTGCATTCGCCAATCATTTGTGGATTTATCATAACATCATTTATTCTTCCTGTTTCGTCCATTCCAAAAACAGTTGCTGACTGATTTTTTGCACTATTATAATGTCCTTGGGAGTATATTACTGTTATATCTGCATTTTCTTCAATATGGCTTTCAATTGCTGGTCTGTAATCAATAGTTGCAACCGTATCACAATCTGATAGGAGTACATAATCAGCCTGAGAATGCTCAATAAAACTCCAAGCACCATTCAATGCCTCTATTCTACCCCTATATATTCCACTTCCAACATGTCCAAATGGTGGAAGAAGATGTAATCCACCCTTTTTACCAGATAAATCCCATTCCCTACCTGAACCAACATGGTCAAGGAGTGATTGATAGTTCGCTTTTGTTATAACACCTACTTCATTTATACCAGAGTTAACCATATTAGATAGTGGAAAATCTATCATTCTATATCTTCCACCAAATAACACAGAACCCATTGTTCTTTGTTTAGTTAAATCATTTACTGTTGAATCGTGCATATTTGCAAATATTAATCCAAGTACGCTGTTGTTCGCAATCATGTTTTTATCCTCCTTTTATATGCTCTCCGAAATTATTTGCTTAGGAAGAATTTTTGTTCCTTCAGATATGCTTACGTTATGTCCGATAACAGCAATTCCCCACTCATCTTTATTATCAACCAACTCTGGTCTAATTCCAATTTTTGAATTTGAATTAATTACACTATCCTCACCAATTATAGCATATTCCACTATTGCACCTGATTTTACAACGGAGCCTGGCATGATTATACTATCCTTAACAACTGCACCTTCTTCTATGGTAACTCCTGAGAATATTACAGAAAAATCTACAGTTCCATTAATCAGGCTTCCCTCAGAAATCATCGAGTTCTCAACAATTGCATTCTTGCCAACATATTGTGGTGGCATATTTTTATTCCTAGAATAAATCTTCCATTCAGGGTCATATAAATCAAGTGGGATATTAGGGTTGATTAAATCCATATTAGCTTCCCAAAGTGAATCAAGGGTTCCTACATCCTTCCAATAACCCTCAAACGCATAAGCATAAAGCTTTTGTCCATCTTGAAGCATATTGGGGATAATATCCTTACCAAAATCCTTTGAACCAGTATTAGCATTTTCATTTTCTATAAGATACTTCTTTAATTTATCCCATGAAAACACATATATCCCCATTGATGCAAGTGTAGATTTTGGTTCTTGTGGTTTCTCTGTGAAATCAACTACTAAATCTTCTTCATTACAAGTCATAATTCCAAATCTTGATGCTTCCTCAACAGGTACATCTATTACTGCAATTGTACAATCTGCCTTCTTTTTTTTATGGAAATCCAACATCTTGGAATAATCCATTTTATATATGTGATCCCCACCTAGTATGATTACATACTCAGGGTCATATCTCTCAATAAAACTCATGTTTTGGTAAATAGCATTTGCAGTCCCCTCATACCATGAAGCTCCTAGCGATGTTTGGTATGGTGGCAAAACATGCACTCCTCCATGCAGTTTATCTAAATCCCAGGGTTGCCCACTACCTATATAATCATGCAGAACAAGCGGTTGGTATTGTGTAAGCACACCCACTGTGTCAATTCCTGAGTTCGCACAATTTGATAATGCAAAATCAATTATGCGATACTTGCCCCCATATGGCACTGCTGGTTTAGCCATATCTTCGGTTAAGGCATAAAGCCTACTTCCCTGACCACCTGCTAACAGCATTGCAACGCAATCTTTCTTAATATACATAATAATCCTCCTATCCATTTTTAGCAATACTGTAAAGTTGCATCTTCGTGCTGTCTTTACTGTAATAATTTCTTGTTAGTTTTAGTTACAAACTATTATCGTTTGTTAAATTCTATAAATTGTTTAACAATCTTAAACCTATGATTCAATCTCTAGTTTTAATTTATAATAATCTTTTTTAGATTGCTTTTTCTTACCTTTTAAGGTTTTGCTAAGCTTTTTGTTTATCTGCTTCTTAATTGGGGCATATTCTAAATACAGCACTGATAGTGGGGCTAATTTTAATGAAATACTATAATCATAGCCATGCATTGGGAGATTCATTGTGCTTACTAAATCCTCAGCCACTCCACTTCCCATAAATTCCTTTGCATCAGAGTTAAAAACAACCCTATATCTTCCTCTTTTAGGAACACCTATCTTATAGTCTTCCCTTAATACAGGAACAAAGTTGCAAACAACAACAATCTCCTTACTGCTATCATCAATTCGTCTGAATGCTATAACACTCTGGGTATAGTCATCATTAGAAATCCAACTGAATCCCTCCCATGTATCATCATTTTCCCATAACGGAGAATTCTCTAAATAAAATTTATTCAACTGCTGATTGAAGTACAGCATATTCCTGTGAGTTTCATATTCAAGCAATCCCCAATCAAGCTCAGTCTTATAATCCCACTCCTTGAACTGTGCAAACTCCTGCCCCATAAACAATAGCTTTTTTCCAGGGTGCGCCATCATATAACATAGAAACGCTCTATAAGAGGCAAATTTCTGCTCATATGTTCCACTCATTTTCTGTATCATAGAGCATTTTCCATGCACTACTTCATCGTGAGAAATTGGTAAAACATAGTTTTCTGAAAAACAATAGAAGAATGAAAACGTAATCTTATCGTGGTTGAATCCCCTGTAAATGGGATCTAAAGACATATAATTAAGCATATCATTCATCCAGCCCATATTCCATTTGAAATTAAACCCTAACCCACCTGCATCCGTAGGTTTTGTTACATATGGCCAAGCAGTTGATTCCTCCGCAATCATTAGGACATCAGGATTCCTCAAGAACACTGTTTCATTTAATCTTCTAAAAAACTCGACTGCCTCAAGGTTTTCATGCCCTCCATAGACATTAGGAACCCATTCACCCGCTCTTCTATCGTAATCAAGATAGAGCATAGACGCAACAGCATCCACTCTCAGCCCATCCACATGAAATTCCTCTATCCAATAACAAGCATTTGAAATTAGAAAAGAGCGAACTTCTCCCTTACCATAATCGAAAACCCTTGTTCCCCATGAGTAATGCTCTCGTTTATTGACATCTTCGTACTCGTAGCAACATGTACCATCGAACTCATAAAGCCCAGCTGCATCCTTTGGGAAATGTGCGGGAACCCAGTCTAAGATTACTCCAATCCCTGCTTGATGAAACATATCAACCATTTTCTTAAAATCATCAGGAGTACCAAATCTTGATGTTGGAGCAAAATACCCAATAACTTGATATCCCCACGAACCATCAAAAGGATATTCAGAAAGAGGCATAAATTCAATATGAGTGTAGGACAAGCTTTGCATATATGGAATTATTTCTTCAGCAAATTGAACATAATTGTAGAAGCTACCATCCTCATGTGTTCGCCATGAATTTAGATGTACTTCATACATATTAACAGGGCTTTTATAAATCGATTTTTCTCTTTTTTGCTCCATCCATTCATTATCGTTCCAAACATAACTACTTTCATAAATTTTTGAGGCTGTAGCAGGTCTGGTTTCTGCATGAGTACCATAGGGATCAGCTTTTAAGACTATCTTCCCTTTTTTTGTTTCAATACTGTATTTATAGTTGTCATATTGTTCTAAATTAGTTAAAGATATTTCCCAAATTCCATTATCAATTTCTTTCATTGGGTTACTTATTCTATTCCAATTGTTAAAATCTCCTACAACTGATACACTTACAGCATTAGGTGCCCAGACTCTGAAGCAATAAGTCTTTTCATTATTGATATATGTTAAATGAGCACCAAAAAACTTCTCTGCATCATGACTTTTACCACTTCTAAACAAATTTAAGAAGTTTTTGTGTTCACTAGAAATCCTACTAAATTTATTGCTTATACTTGCAGAATTCATAATCTACCTCTCCCCCTTATTATCTACATTGTATCAGAAAACGGTTATTTATTCAAGGGTTTTTGTGAATAATAAATAATTTTCATGTATTTTATATAGTTTTTATAATGCAATTAGTGCATAATGTCGGCGATATTTTTACTACTTTTTAACACATTGTTAACAACGTGTAAACTATTACAAGTATATATAATAAAATTAGGTAAACTGCACAAGTTTTAGTTAAAGATTTAGAAATATTTCCTTCATAAATGCATAATATATTCTACATAGTTCATTCTTATTTGAAGATAGTTACAAATTGGTTACATTTAAAGTAGCAATTAGTTACAAGATTAATTCAAAACTCATTGTATAAAAATCAATTTTTATGAATCCTTGCCAGCATAACTGTAACATCATCTGTTGAAGTATTTTGTGCTCTTTTACATATTTCACTTGCAATAAATTTTAAGTTACTTCTCCTTTGGGATAATAATACTTGTTTAATACTATTATATTCACTTTCCTCAACCCCATCTGAAAGCATAATAAGTATATCATCCTCTTCAAAATTAATTTCCTTTTCAAAGGGCTCAACATCTGAAACTATGCCTATAGGAAATGATGGAGAATTTATCATTGTAAGGGTATCTCCACGCTTAATTAATGTTGATGATGCTCCAGATTTAATTAATTTAAGCTTTCCACTATCAAGATTTATTTTTGAAATATCAAGTGTTGCAAAGTTTTCTTCATTTGATTTAGAAAGCATTATTGAATTCACCATTTTGATTGCAAGCTTATACTCAACACCAGCTTTTATAAGGCGTTTAAAATGATTAATTACCATCCTAGATTCAATTGATGCTAGACGCCCAGTACCCATTCCATCAGAAATTACTAAATAAATATTCCCATATCCATCGTGAAAAAACTCACAACTATCCCCCGATGGTTTAGAGCTATCTATTCCTTCGCTTTTATCATAGCTACAGCTCACCCTATATTTCGTTTCCTCGCTGATAATTATTTTTATTTCATTTCCAGCATGAACTGGTTCGTAACATTCCATATTTTTATCAATCTCTGCTGAAACTATATTGCATATTTCGTTAACATCATGCGTATAATATTGATTTTCAAAGTAAATTTCTATAACAAGTTTATCAGCAACAGTAAAATATGCTACAATGCTATTATATATAATCTTTTCCCTATCAAGTAAGGTTGCGATTTGTTTTGTCAACATATTATCGTAATTAATTTGTTCTGAAATTCTTTGGCAACTAGATAGGATGATTTGTTCTGAGGTTTGCATTTGCTCAAATAGTAAATTCTGTATTTCCTTTAATCTTGCATCTGCAATTTTATGCTGAAATCTTTCGCGTATTATTAAACTAAACTCGCCCGCAATCCCCTTGCGATTAATGCAATTTTCTAATTCTGTAGCAACTGTTGAAATGCTAACCTTTCTTTTCGTAGACATCCTATTAAAGCCTTCATTCGTTTTTTCGTAATTACTATCCCAACAAATAAGTTTATTTCGACACCTAGAGCAAATCCTTTCACAAACTTCATTCCCTATATCATTTTTAACCTTCTTCTTATTTAGCATTTTTGCAATGCTTTCGGCATTTCTTCTTACGGACATAAGTGAATTCGTCATAAAACCTAATCTTGAAAAAACTAGCTTTGCAATATACTCCTCTGCTTCATTTGTTCTAACAAAAAATTTATTTAGGGTTACTGTTGGAGCGTAGACAAAAATTATACACCCTAAAATAATATCCATTTCCATTCTAAAGGCTGCCTCATTTATTCCAATTATCATCAATCCAACAGCATTTATTGAGATGAAGAAAAATGCTATAGTTAATTTCCCAAATTCAGAAAAAAATCCAGTTACAAGACCAGTTACTCCTAATAATACCGAGGTAGCTCCTAAATCCTTTGAATATATCATTACACCTGTTGAGGTTAATATTCCACAAATAGAGCCTCCAATATGCTTGTATCTTTTAGCAGCCGAGAGAACCACAAATGTACCGAAAATCCTGCCAATATTAATTATAGATAAAGATAGAGATGAAGTGGTTATAATTATTAATATGTAAACCACTGCTAGTGCACAACCACTTGTTCCATTTAATAAAAATAGTCTATTCTTTTTAAATTCCTCCACCACCTCCAAAATAAAGAAAGTTCCTAATCCTGTTAACACGCTAATACATAAAAAAATTGCTGTAATACTCTTATCGTATCCAACAGCTATCCCTAAAACTATGCTAGAAAAAGCCATACATATTGCTGTTATTGCTGCAGATTGATGGGAATTAAGTTTACCATAAAATATCCATCTTGATATTACTACTAGCAATAATGCGAAAATATGTATGGAAGATAAATATACCTTCCCAGTCATAAAATAGGTAATGACGCTACCTATAAAAACTGAGATTGCATATATTGGGGAAACTGCCCCTGCAATTGCTACATTAATAGGGGATGGAAATGAAGCGACTGTCGAATTAGCAAGTACAAACGAAAATAATATCGCAACTACTATGCCTGTAACTGAACCATATTGATGTTTTCTTAACACCGCTTGAATTTTTGACATCTTTTATCACCAACCATAAAATTTATTGTAAAAATAATTATATAGCTTTTTAGATGAAATATATGTCAGTTTGTATTGCATCTTTTGAATACTAATAGAGTATATTGCAAGAAAGAAAACATCTTATGTTAATTAAGGGATTTTTTAATACTTTCCGATAATATAATAAGTTCATTCATTGCAAGCTCTTCTATTCGTGCTGCCTGATTAATCCCCATATTTAATAATACTTCAAATATTATATCTTTCGATATTCCAAGTGTTGAAGAGATGGAATTCGCTAGGGTTTTCCTCCTCTGTGAAAAACCAGCCCTAACTATCCTGAAAAAGAAACTCTCATCAATTTCTCCATATCTCTTATCATTGTTTATATCAATTCTTATCACTGATGAATCAACTTTGGGCGCAGGCATAAAACTCCCCCTTGATACATTAAATAATAGCTTTGCCTCCCCATAATATTTTACACCGACAGTTATCGCTCCTGATTGTCTTGTACCAACTTCTGCACAAAGCCTCTGTGCCGCCTCTTTTTGAACCATAACAGTTATAGAATCAATTCTTGCCATGCTTTCAAGTAGAAACATTATTATTGGTGAGGTTATATAATAGGGCAAATTTGCACATACTGCAACATTCATACCCCCAAATTCCTCCTCAATAAGTTTGACTATATCCACTTCAAGTATGTCCTTATTTATAATTTTTATATTGTCAAAGTCATGCAATGTTTCTTCTAGTATAGGCAAAAGCCTGCTGTCTATCTCTATTGCAACTACTTTATCTGCTCGCCTTGCAAGCTCCGCTGTGAGCGTGCCCACTCCAGTACCAATTTCAATTATTCCATAACCCTCCTTTGCATTTCCCATTTCTGCAATTCTAGGACATACCGATGAGTTTATAAGAAAATTCTGCCCAAGACCCTTAGAAAAACTAAAACCATGACGATGTAAAATATCCTTTAAAATGTTTAAATTCGTTAAATTATTCATAAATAAAATCCTTTATATTATAAAATTTATTTTTCTATTGCATATTAATACAAAATAAGTTATAATATTTTTATAACTTATAGGAGGTATCTTATGTATAAGCGGAGGGATAAAACCAACTATTATTTAGATATAGCTGAAACTGTTCTTGAACGTGGTACTTGCTTGAGAAGAAATTTTGGTGCTATTATTGTTAAAAATGATGAAATTATTTCTACTGGTTATGTGGGTGCTCCAAGGGGACGTAAGAATTGCTCCGATTTAGGATACTGCACTCGTGAAAAATTAAATATCCCAAAGGGTGAAAGATATGAGCTTTGCCGTTCGGTTCATGCTGAGGCGAACGCAATAATCTCTGCTTCAAGAAATAATCTCATAGGTTCAATACTGTATCTTGCTTGCCATGATGCAAAAACTAATGAGATTTACGGAGATATTGAGCCTTGTTCAATGTGCAAAAGGCTGATTATTAATGCTGGGATTATTAAGGTAATCACAAGGAACACAAGGGATACATATACCGTTTTCGATGTTTCTGATTGGGTTGAAAATGATGAATCTCTCACTGATCATAGAGGTTATTAAGCTATATTAATAATGTAAGGACAAGTAGCTACTTGTCCTATTTTTTCTAATTTAATCCTATTTAAATACTTACGAATTGCACATTGTTAAGCAATGGAAACCATTGGCTTTTATTTGTTTTTTCTGTTGATTATATCTCTACTAATAACAACATTAAATTTATTTTTTTATTATTATAGCACTAAAGTATAATATAGTCAAAGTTTTTGTTAATAATATTGTAGGATTCGCACTTTACTTTTCTATAGAAATATGATATATTTAGTATGTAAACAAAATGTAGTGTTTATCTTAATGTATTAATCACTTGGAATACAAGATGTAGTTTTAAAGAGGAGGTACAAATATGAAATTTAACAATGGTATTTGGAACAATGAAATTAATGTTAGGGATTTTATTGTAAAAAACTATACGCCTTATGATGGAGATGAAGGTTTTCTTGTTCCACCGACTAAGAAAACAAAAAAACTTTGGAATAAAGTTTTAGCGCTTTTAAAGGAAGAAAGGCATCGTGGTGGAGTTTATGATATTGATGAGAAAACAATTTCAACTATTACCTCTCATTCAAGTGGATATATTGATAAGGATTTAGAGGAGATTGTTGGGTTGCAGACAGATGAACCCTTAAAGCGTGCGATACAACCTTTTGGTGGTATAAGAATGGTTCACACATCCCTTAAAGCTTATAATAAGGAGCTTCCTCCTGAAATTGATAATATCTTTAAATACCGTAAAACACATAATGATGGTGTTTTTGATGTGTATACAGATGATATGAAAAAAGCTAGGCATTCTGGTATCATTACAGGATTGCCTGATGCTTATGGGCGTGGAAGAATTATTGGTGATTATAGACGTGTTCCTCTTTACGGTGTAGATAAGCTAATTGAGGAGAAGATTAAAGCAAAAAAATCACACGACTTTGAGCCGATGTATGGGGATTTAATAAAAGATATAGAAGAAATTTCTGAACAAATTAAATCATTAAAAGAGCTTAAAGAAATGGCTTCTTTTTATGGATTCGATATTTCTAAGCCTGCAAAGGATACTAAAGAAGCATTTCAATGGCTATATTTTGCATATCTAGCTGCTATCAAGGAGCAAAATGGTGCTGCAATGTCCATTGGTAGAATTTCTACATTCTTGGATATTTATGCTGAAGAAGACCTTAAAAATGGAGTTTATACAGAAGAAGAAATACAGGAAATTGTTGACCATTTTGTTATGAAACTAAGAATGGTTAGATTCTTGAGAACTCCTGCATATGATGAGCTTTTCTCTGGCGACCCTACTTGGGTTACTGAAGCAATCGCTGGTATGTGTGAAGATGGACGACATATGGTTACAAAGATGTCATATCGTTTCTTGCACACGCTTGTAAATCTCGGCCCTGCACCTGAACCAAACCTAACAGTGCTTTGGAGTAATCGCTTACCTGCAAACTTCAAGGAGTTCTGTGCTAAAATCTCAATTGAAACCTCGTCAATTCAGTATGAAAGTGATGAGCTGATGCGTGAAAAGTTCGGAGATGATTATGGTATTGCGTGTTGCGTTTCTGCTATGAAAATTGGTAAGCAAATGCAGTTTTTCGGTGCTAGAGCTAATCTTGCAAAGGCTTTATTGTATGCGTTAAATGATGGTTGCGATGAAATTTCAGGCGAAAAGCTTTGTGAAGGCGTTGGACCTATTTCAGATGGACCGCTTAAATTCGATGAGGTTTTAGAAAAGTTTGACTATGTTTCAGAATGGCTTACAAAGCTTTATATAAACACATTGAATATTATTCATTTTATGCATGATAAATATTGCTATGAACGTGTGCAAATGGCTTTGCATGATGAGGAAATCGTTAGAACCTCTGCTTGCGGAATCGCTGGACTTTCCGTTGTTATCGATAGCCTATCCGCAATAAAATATGCTAAAGTTACACCTATTAAAAATGAAAATGGGTTAATTGTAGATTATGAAATAGAGGGTGATTATCCACAGTTTGGTAATAACGATAGCCGTGTTGACGAAATCGGAACTATGATTGTTGAACGCTTTATGACTCGTCTATCAAAACGTAGAACATATCGTAACTCAATCCCTACAATGTCAATACTTACTATAACATCGAATGTTGTTTATGGTAAGAAAACCGGCTCTACTCCTGATGGACGAAAAGCTGGTGAGCCTTTTGCTCCTGGTGCTAACCCAATGCATGGCAGAGATAAAAACGGTTGTATCGCTTCAATGCTATCAGTTGCAAAAATCCCTTATGACTTTGCTGAGGACGGTATTTCCTATACATTCTCAATTATTCCGGATGCACTTGGTAAGACTGAGGAATCAAAGGCTAAAAACCTAGTTTCACTGCTTGACGGATATATTAAGGAAAAAGGACACCATATGAATGTTAATGTTCTTAATCGTGAAACGCTGATTGATGCTATGGATCATCCTGAAAAATACCCACAGCTTACTATTCGTGTCAGTGGTTATGCAGTTAACTTTATCAGACTTTCACGAGAGCAACAGCTTGATGTTATACACAGAACATTCCATAGTATGATATAATAACAGTAAAAGGATTTGTAAAAATGACATATGGTTATTTCCATTCTTATGAAAGTTTTGGTGCAGTAGATGGTCCTGGAATACGCTTTGTTGTTTTCCTTTCCGGCTGTCCTCTGCAATGCCTTTACTGTCATAATCCAGATACTTGGGTACAAAATACAAAAAATAAAATAACTGCTGATGAACTTATTGCAAAAGTTTTACCGTATAAAAACTTCATATCCAGCGGAGGTGTAACCATCTCTGGCGGTGAACCTTTGCTTCAAGCTGAGTTCTGTGAGGAGTTTATTCTAAAATGTAAAAAAAATAACCTCCATACTGCAATTGATACAAGCGGTGCCATCTCTTTGGATATATCAAAAAAAGCAATTGAACTTGCTGACTTAATTCTTCTTGATGTTAAGGATATTGACGAGGAGGATTGCATAAAGCTTACTGGTAAGTCAAATAAAAACACCTTTGCAACCCTTGAATACTGCGAAAAGATAAAGAAACCTGTATGGATAAGGCATGTTTTATTACCTCAATACACGCTAAAAAAGGATAAGCTTGAACGACTTTCACAATATCTTGAAGGCTTTTCCTGTATCGAGAAAATCGAACTGCTCCCATATCATATAATGGGGAAATATAAATGGGATGAACTTTGTATGCCCTATGCACTTGATGGGATTGAACCACCGACTGATAAAGAGGTTGCAGAAGCGAAGGCAATATTCAAAATAACCTAATAATAAAATTAGCCATACTGGATTTCAGTATGGCTTTTTGTGTATCAATATAGACTTTCTGGTATTTGCGATAGATAATAACACTATAATGTTCCAGGCTATCTATCATAGAGGGATTCCTTTAACCTCTTTCAATTATGTATTCTTATTTATAGATTTAGAAATACTGCGTAACGATAGAACCAAAGCCATTACCCAGCCAATACCTGTAAAGCCTAATATTAGATTTAAAATTATAATTCTATTATCTAAACGGATTCTTTTTTTTCTCATAATTCTTATAGGCAATAAAAACAGGGGTGAGACTAATAATAATAATGCCAAAAGTATAAAATAGACCCCCAAAAATCCTAGAACTACATTTAAATCAAGTAATGCCCTAGTTATTTCAGATAAAAAAGAATTAGGAAATATAAGGGAAATGTCATATCCTAGTACAACCATTATAAAAGAAAGAACAAATGAATACGCATTGATGAATATTAAGCT
>JAAYSW010000068.1 GCA_012523875.1 Clostridiales bacterium | reverse complement strand
CAGAGAACACATAAAAGACTTATTGATGTTATCAGACCAACTGCTAAAACTACAGATGCTTTGCAAAACCTCGAAATTCCAGCAGGTGTAGATATTGTTATGGAGTTGAAATAACCTGTTGAAATCTGCTTAATGGGCAGATATTTCAGTGCTAGCCACTGGAGGTCATGTTGGCATATGTCAACCAATAACCTGATAGGAGGAGAATTTATGAAAAAAGCAATTATCGGTAAAAAAATCGGTATGACACAAATTTTTGATGAAGCAGGAAAAGTAATTCCTGTTACAGTAGTAGAAGCTGGACCTTGTGTTGTTGTTCAGAAAAAAACTAATGAGAATGATGGATATGAATCAGTTCAATTAGGTTTCGGCGATATAAAGGTTAAGAATGTTAGTAAAGCACTAAAGGGTCACTTCGATAAAGCTGATGCAGCATATAAGAGAACATTAAGAGAGTTTAGACTTGAAGATTGCACATCAGTAAATGTAGGTGATATTTTTAAGGCTGATACATTTGCAGTAGGCGATTTTGTGGATGTAAGCGGAACAAGTAAGGGTAAGGGTTTCCAAGGTACAATTAAGCGTTTTAACTTTGGCAAACACCATGCATCCCATGGTGCTGGCCCAGTTCATAGACACGCTGGTTCACTAGGTGCCGCTTCAACTCCAGCACGTATACTAAAGGGGAAGAAGCTTCCTGGTCAAATGGGAGCTGAAAAGGTAACTGTTCAAAATCTTGAGATAGTTAAGATTGATGTAGAAAATAATCTTATTGCACTAAGGGGTGCTATTCCAGGTCCAAAAGGCGGAGTAGTTAGCATCGTTAATAGTGTCAAGAAGGCTTAATGGAAGGAGGAAACGTAGATGTCTAAGATTGCAGTATTTGATATGAATGGCAAGCAGATTTCTGAAACTGAAATTTCTGATGATGTTTTTGGGATTACTCCTAATAAAGCTTTAATGCATGCTATGGTTGTAAATTACCTTGCAAATCAACGTCAGGGTACACAGTCAACTCTAACTCGCACGGAGGTAAGAGGTGGAGGAAGAAAGCCATGGAGACAAAAGGGAACAGGTCATGCAAGACAGGGTTCAACTCGTGCTCCTCAATGGTATCATGGTGGTGTTGCTTTAGGTCCAAAGCCTAGAGATTATAGATACTCATTGAATAAGAAAGCAAGAAGACTTGCTATGAAATCTGCTCTTTCCACAAAGTTTCAAAATGATAATATAATTGTTTTGGATATGCTAAAGATGGATGATTTTAAAACAAAGACAATAGTTAATATGCTTAGTTCTTTGAATGTGGATGGAAAGGCACTTATTGTAATGCCAGAGGCTGATAAAAAGGTAATTAAGAGTGCGGCGAATATTCCAGGAGTTAAAACATCAGTGGTTAATACACTAAATGTTTACGATATACTCAATTATGATAAATTTATTGTGGTTAAATCCGCAATTGGGAAGATTGAGGAGGTGTATGCATAATGAAAGCAGCACAGGATATCGTAATTAAACCAATTATTACAGAGAGAAGTGTGGATTGCCTAGACCAAGGTAAATATACTTTCAAGGTAGCAAAGAATGCTAATAAATTGGAAATTAAAAAAGCAGTTGAAGAGCTTTTTGATGTTGAGGTTACAAAGGTTAACACAATGAACTGCATAGGGCGTACAAAACGTGTAGGCAGATTTGTTGGCAAGAAGCCTGATTGGAAAAAAGCTATTGTTACTGTTAATCCTGAACCAGAAGGAAAAAATAAGAAGGGAACTATTGAGTTCTTTGATAGCTTGCACTAAGCTAATCAGAAAAAGTATGGGAGTAATGCTCCCGCAAAAACGCATTTTAAGGAGTGAAACAAATGTCAATTAAAACCTATAAAGCGACAACACCAGGACGTCGTAAAATGACGGGTATAGATTATTCACAGTTGTCGAAGGTTGCTCCAGAAAAAAGCTTGCTTGAGCCATTGAAAAAGAAAGCAGGTAGAAATAACTACGGTAGAATTACTGTTCGTCATAGAGGCGGTGGAGCAAGAAGAAAATACCGTATCATTGACTTTAAGCGTGATAAGGATAATATGAATGCAACTGTTATGACACTAGAATATGATCCAAATCGTTCAGCACATATTGCATTAGTGAAATATGAGGATGGCGAAAAGCGTTATATTTTAGCTCCACATGAATTAAAGGTTGGAGATGTTGTTAGATCAGGTGTAGATGCTGATATTAAAACAGGGAATGCAAAGGAATTAGCTAATCTTCCTACAGGTACATTCATTCATAATATTGAATTACACCCTGGTAGAGGTGCACAGTTGGTGCGTTCAGCTGGAAGTTCAGCACAACTTATGGCAAAGGAAGGTAAATATGCTTTGCTAAGATTACCATCAGGTGAGTTGAGAAAGGTTCCTATTAATTGCAGAGCAACAATTGGTCAAGTAAGTAATATCGAACATGAGAATGTAAACTATGGTAAGGCTGGTAGAATGCGTCACATGGGATGGCGTCCTACAGTTCGTGGTTCAGCAATGAACCCTTGCGATCACCCGCATGGTGGTGGTGAAGGTAAAGCTCCGATTGGACTTCCTAGTCCAGTTACTCCTTGGGGTAAACCTACACTTGGCTATAAGACACGTAAGAAGAAACACATGTCTGATAAATATATCGTAAAACGCAGAAATAGTAAGTAAAGCGAAAGGAGGAAGATTTACAAATGAGCAGAAGTGTCAAAAAAGGGCCTTATGTACAAGAGGTGCTTTTGAAGAGAATTATGCAGATGAATGAGGCGAAGGAAAAGAAAGTTTTAAAGACTTGGAGCCGTTCATCAACAATTTTCCCAGATTTCGTTGGACATACTATTGCAGTCCATGATGGCCGTAAACATGTTCCTGTTTATGTTACTGAAGATATGGTAGGTCATAAGTTAGGTGAGTTCGCACCAACGAGGACCTATAAGGGTCATGCCGGTTCAAAAGTATCTAATACTGGAAAGAAATAGCGGAAGGAGGAGTTCAAATGGAGGCAAAAGCAATTTTGAGGAATGTTCGTATTTCTCCTCGAAAGGTGCAAATCGTTCTTGATTTGATAAGAAACAAATCAACAGAAGTGGCATTAGCTACTTTGAAATACACACCGAAAGCTGCTTGCGAACCTTTGGAAAAGCTTTTGAAGTCCGCTATGGCAAATGCAGAAAACAATCACAATATGGATATAAATAATCTTTATGTTTCAGAATGTTTTGTTTGCCCCGGACCAGTAATGAAGCGAATTATGCCAAGGGCACAAGGTAGGGCATTTCGTATATTAAAAAGAACATCGCATATTACAATCGTTCTTAAAGAAAATGAATAATCCCAAGAGGAGGTAAATTATGGGCCAAAAAATTAATCCACACGGTTTACGTGTTGGTGTTATAAAGAGCTGGGATTCACGCTGGTTTGCAAATAAATCAGATTTTGGCGATACTCTTGTTGAGGACTATAACGTTCGAAATTATATTAAGAAGAATTTGTATGCTGCAGGCGTACCAAGAATCGAAATAGAACGTTTCGCTGATAAGGTAAGAATCCACATTCACTGTGCAAAGCCAGGTATCGTAATTGGCAGAGGCGGCTCAGAGATTGAAAAGCTTCGATTAAAGCTTGTAAAAATGATGGATAACAAGAATGTTTCTATAAACATTGTTGAAGTTAAGACACCTGATTTATGTGCACAGCTCATTGCTGAAAAAATTGCTCTTGATCTTGAAAATAGGGTTTCTTTCAGAAGAGCTATGAAACAATCAATTGGAAGATCAATGCGTTTAGGTGCAAAGGGAATAAAAACTAGGGTATCTGGCCGTTTGGGCGGTGCAGAAATCGCTAGATCAGAAAGCTATAATGAAGGAACAATTCCACTTCAAACTATTAGAGCTGATATCGATTATGGTACAGCAGAAGCACAAACAACATACGGTAAACTCGGTGTAAAGGTTTGGCTGTATAAGGGTGAAGTGTTGAAGGGTGAGGCAAGAACAACTGAGGTTGAAAAGCCAAAGCCAAGAAAAAAACGTAGAGTAGGAGGTAACAATTATGCTGCTTCCAAAAAGAGTTAAGTATCGTAGAGTTCATAGAGGACGTATGAAGGGTAAGGCAACTAGGGGCAATACCGTTTCTTATGGAAAATATGGTCTGCAGGCGTTAGAGCCAGCTTGGATTACCTCTAACCAAATAGAAGCTGCTCGTATAGCGATGACACGTTATATCAAGCGTGGCGGTAAGGTTTGGATTAAGATTTTCCCAGATAAGCCAGTTACCCAAAAGCCAGCTGAAACTCGAATGGGTTCAGGTAAAGGTTCACCAGAATATTGGGTTGCAGTTGTAAAACCTGGAAGGGTTATGTTTGAAATAGCAGACGTATCCGAAGAAGTAGCTAGAGAAGCTATGAGGTTAGCAATGCACAAGCTTCCAGTCAAATGCAAATTTGTTGTAAAAGAAGCAGAAGGAGGGGAGCAAAATGAAAGCATCTGAAATTAGAAATTTATCAGTAGAAGAGATGAATGAAAGACTAGTTGACTTAAAGCAGGAGCTTTTCAATCTCCGCTTCCAACATACAGTAAATCAGCTTGATAATACAGCTCGACTTAGAGATGTTAAGAAGGACATTGCACGAATCAAAACAGTTCTTCAAGAAGTACAAACTAAGTCCAGTATCCAACAGTAGGAAAGGGAGGTTTAGTTTATGTCTGAGAGAAACCTTAGAAAAACAAGGGTAGGCATGATAGTAAGCGATAAAATGGACAAAACTGTAGTAGTTGCTATTGTAGACAATGTTAAACACCCACTATATAAGAAAATTATTAAGCATACTATTAAGGTTAAGGCTCATGATGAAAATAATGAGTGTAGAATTGGTGACAGGGTGCAAATAATGGAGACTCGTCCACTGTCAAAAGACAAGAGATGGAGAGTAACAAACATTGTTCAGAAAGCTAAGTAAGCTATTTAACTTAAATTAAGAATTTATTATAGTGTGAGAAATTATGCAATAAAGCATAAGTTTCTAGCTTCGAAAGGAGGAACTCGCTGTGGTACAGATGCAAAGTCATCTAAAAGTAGCAGACAACACTGGAGCAAAAGAAATAATGTGCATCAGAGTTTTGGGCGGAACCCGCAGAAGATATGCAAATGTCGGGGATGTAATTGTAGCTTCCGTAAAGAAGGCAACACCCGGCGGCGTTGTTAAAAAGGGTGAAGTAATTAGAGCAGTTATTGTTCGTTCAGTAAAAGGCTTAAGAAGAGAAGATGGAACCTATATAAGATTTGACGAGAACGCAGCAGTAATTATAAAAGAAGATAAAAATCCGAGAGGAACTCGTATTTTTGGACCAGTAGCAAGGGAACTTCGTGATAAGGAATATATGAAAATATTAAGCCTTGCTCCTGAAGTTCTATAAGTGGAGGTGTCATAGATGAGAAAGGTTCATGTAAAAACCGGTGACACTGTTGTATTGCTCAAAGGAAGATATGAGGATAAATACACTAAAACCGGTTCTAGAAGAACAGGAAAAGTGCTTGAGGTAAGCCCGAAGGAAGATAAAGTTATCGTTGAGGGAATTAACCTTGTAACAAAGCACATGAAGCCAAGTACTATGGGTCAGGTTGGTGGAATTGTCATGGCAGAAGCTCCGATTTATTCATCAAAGGTGCAACTAGTTTGCCCTAAATGTGATAAACCAACAAGAGTCGGTCGTGTAATTGAAGCTGACGGAACGAAAAAACGTGTTTGTAAAAAATGCGGAGAATCATTTAAGTAAAGGAGAAAAAACATGGCTAGATTAAAGGAACATTTTGTTAGCAATGTAGCTCCTGCTATGATGAAGAAGTTCGGCTATAAGAGTATAATGGAAGTTCCAAAACTTCACAAAGTAGTTATAAACGTTGGTGCAGGTGAAGCTAAGGAAAATACAAAAATTATAGATGCAATTATTAATGATATTGCAATTATAACCGGACAAAAACCTGTTGTTTGCAGGGCTAAGAAGTCAGTTGCTAACTTTAAATTGCGTGAGGGGATGCCAATTGGTGTTAAGGTTACCTTGAGAAGCGAAAAGATGTATGAATTTGTTGACAAGCTTTTTAATGTCGCTTTTCCACGAGTACGAGATTTTAGAGGCATAAACCCAAATTCATTTGATGGTAGAGGAAATTATTCAACAGGTATAAAGGAACAATTAATTTTTCCTGAAATAGAGTATGACAAAATTGATAAAGTAAGGGGTATGGATATTAACTTTATCACAACCGCAAATACCGATGAGGAAGCAAAAGAGTTACTAGCATTACTAGGCGCTCCATTTGCTAAGTAGTTAGGGAGGATAAAGCAATGGCAAAAAAGGCAAAAGTATTAAAACAGCAAGCAACTCCCAAATTTTCCACAAGAGCATACAATAGATGCAAAATATGTGGAAGACCTCATGCGTATCTAAGAAAATATGGCATATGTCGTATTTGCTTTAGAGAATTAGCACATGATGGTCAGATTCCAGGAGTTAGAAAAGCTAGCTGGTAATTAAGTAAGTTACAAAAGGAGGTCATTCGGCATGCAGATTACAGATACAATAGCAGATATTCTGACTAGAATTCGTAATGCAAATACAGCAAAGCACGCCACGGTTGACGTTCCCGCTTCCAATATTAAGAAGGCTATAACACAAATCCTTGTTGACGAAGGATATGTAAAAGGCTATCAGGTAATTGAGGATGGTAAGCAGGGTATAATCAGGATTACTTTAAAGTATGGTGATAATAAAACACCGGTTATAACAGGTTTACGTAGGGTATCAAAACCAGGGTTACGCATATATTCAAGCTGTATGGATATGCCAAAGGTAAGAAGAGGGCTTGGTATTGCAGTTGTTTCCACCTCAAAGGGAGTTATGACTGATAAGAAGGCTCGTGAACTTAACGTAGGCGGAGAAGTTTTAGCATTTATTTGGTAAGGAGGACACGAAGATGTCAAGAATAGGTAAATCCCCGATTAGTGTCCCAGCTGGTGTAGATGTTAAGAATGAAAACAACATGATAACCGTAAAGGGTCCTAAGGGCGAATTGGTTAAACAATATTCAAATGAAATGAAAATAGAAATTGCTGATGGACAAATCACAGTTACTCGTCCTTCAGACAAGAAAATGCATAGAGAAATGCATGGTCTTACAAGATCTTTAATTGCAAACATGGTTGAAGGCGTTGTTTCTGGATATACAAAGAATTTAGAAATTGAGGGCGTTGGATATCGTGCTGCAAAACAAGGGAATAAACTTGTTTTAAATATTGGTTTCTCACATCAAGTAATAATCGAGGAAAGAGATGGCGTTACAATTGATGTGCCACAACCAACAAAAATCATAGTTAGCGGTATTGATAAACAGGCTGTTGGGCAAATTGCTGCTGAAATACGCAGAACTCGTCCACCAGAACCTTATAAAGGTAAAGGAATTAGATACGTTGGCGAATATATAATCCGCAAAGAAGGAAAAGCGGGTAAGGGTAGTAACTAAATAAAGGAGTGAAACGCAATGATAAAAAAGGCTGACAGTAATAAAGCCAGGCAAAAAAGGCATGCGAGAGTTCGTGCTAAAATATCAGGCACTCCTGAGTGTCCACGTCTAAATGTATTTCGTTCTTCAAAGCATATTTATGCACAAATCATTGACGACGTAAATGGCGTTACTCTTGCATCCGCTTCTAGTCTCCAAAAGGATTTTGGGGATGATGGCGGGAATATCACAGGTGCAAGGAAGGTCGGCGCAGCAATCGCTAAGAATGCACTTGAAAAAGGAATAACTAATGTTGTATTTGACAGAGGTGGTTTCCTTTATCACGGACGTATAAAGGAGCTCGCTGAAGGGGCTCGTGAAAACGGACTAAAGTTCTAAAAAAGGAGGGTATGCACTTTGGCTAATATAGATGCTTCAACACTCGAACTTGAAGAAAGAGTAGTATCCATTAACCGTGTTGCTAAGACAGTTAAGGGCGGACGTATTATAAAGTTTTCTGCACTAGTAGTTGTTGGCGATGGTAATGGAATTGTTGGCTTTGGATTGGGTAAATCAGGAGAAGTGCCAGATGCAATTCGTAAAGGAATTGAAGATGCAAAGAAAAATCTTGTTAAGATTTCTCTAAGAGGCACAACAATTCCTCATGAGATAATTGGTAAATTTGGTGCAGGTAGAGTCTTAATGAGGCCTGCAGCACCCGGTACTGGAGTTATTGCTGGTGGTCCTGTTCGTGCAGTTGTGGAAATAGCTGGGATTAAGGACATCAGAACAAAGTCATTAAGATCTAATAATCCATGCAATGTTGTGCGTGCAACAATTCAAGGATTACAAGAATGTACTTCTGCAAAAGAAGTAGCTGAAAAAAGAGGAAAATCTATTAAAGAAATTTTAGGTTAAGGAGTGAATGACATGGCAAAGCAGATTAAGCTTGTTAAAAGCCTTATCGGATGTAAGAAAGACCAAATTGCTACTGCACATTCTCTTGGACTTAAAAAAATTGGAGAGGTTGTAACACAACCTGATAATGGGCAGACTAATGGCAAAATTAATAAAATAATCCACCTCGTGGAGGTACAAGACGCATAAAGCAAGGAGGTGCACACGATGAAATTACACGAATTATCCCCTAATCCAGGTTCAAACAAAGATATAAAACGTGTAGGTAGAGGACATGGTTCCGGCCATGGAAAAACAGCAGGTAGAGGGCATAAGGGTCAGAACGCTCGTTCAGGAGGCGGTGTAAGAATCGGCTTTGAGGGTGGACAGATGCCTTTAGCAAGACGTATACCTAAAAGAGGTTTTAATAATAAGGTTTTTGCAACAAATTATGCAGAAGTTAATCTTTCTAGCTTGAACAAATTCAAGGATGACACAGTTGTTGATGCAGAACTTTTATTAGCAGCAGGGGTTATAAGGAAGGTTGAAGATGGTGTTAAGATTCTTGGCAATGGAGAGTTAACATCAAAATTGACTGTAAAAGCTGCTGCATTTTCTCAATCAGCAAAAGAAAAAATTGAGAAGGCAGGCGGGAAGGCTGAGGTGATTTAATGTGTTTAAGACGATGAAAAATGCCTGGAGGATTCCAGATATTCGTAAGAAGCTCATATACACATTATTCATCATTGTCGTTTTCCGCATAGGTAGTGCGATTGCAGTGCCATTCCTTGATGCTGATGTAATAAGAGAGTGGATGGGAACTAACTCAACTGGTAGTATTTTGGAATATCTAAACCTACTAAGTGGTGGTAACTTATCAAAGGCTGCAATATTTTCAATGTCAGTACAACCATTTATTAATGCATCAATTATTATGCAACTTCTATCCTATGCTTTGCCCCCGTTAGAGAGACTTTCGCAGGAGGGTGAAGAGGGTAGGAAAAAAATCAATCAGATTACTTCAATACTAGCCGTAGCCTTAGGTTTTGTGATGTCAACTGGTTACTATTTCATGTTAAAAAATTCAATGGGTGCAGTTAGATATACTCAAGGAACTGAGGGCGTATTTGCAGCAGTAGTAATTATATTCTGCTTTGTTGCAGGTTCATCACTGATAGTATGGTTAGGTAATCGAATTAATGAAAATGGTGTAGGAAACGGTATTTCGATGATTCTTTTTGCAGGTATTATTGCAAGGTTCCCAGAAACCCTCAAAGTTTTGGCTGCACAAGCTAAAAATGATCCATCAAAATATTTCTTTATTATCCCATTGGTAGCTGCGATTTTCTTGGCTATGATTGCGTTTATTGTTCTTATGAATAATGCTGAGCGTAGGATTCCTATCCAGTATGCAAAGCGTGTTGTTGGAAGAAAACAATATGGTGGACAGAGCACTCATATACCAATAAAAGTTGCAATGAGTGGTGTTATGCCAATTATCTTTGCATCATCATTTATGCAACTGCCATCTACACTATACCTCTTTGTTCAACCTAATGAGGTAAACCCAGGAACGATGGATAAAATTTATATTAAATTTCTACAATATTTTAATCCTAGGCATGGAATTTACATGATTCTCTATGGAATCTTAATTATTGCATTTAACTTTTTCTATGTTTCAATGCAATATAATCCAGTAGAAATTGCTAATAATCTTCGTCAATCAAACGGAGGAATTCCAGGTATCAGACCAGGTAAACCAACTTCTGAATTTATCCGTAAGGTTCTAAATAAAATCACGATTGTTGGTGCAATATTCCTTGGAATTATTGCAGTATTCCCTATGATATTTGGAAGTATTTTTGAAGAATTAAGTAGCTTGACTTTGGGTGGTACATCAATACTAATTGTTGTTAGCGTAGCACTCGAAACAGTCCGCACATTGGAGTCACAAATGATGATGCGTCATCACAAAGGCTTCTTAGAGTAAAATAAACAGGAGGCTTGAAGTTAATGAATCTTATCTTATTGGGAGCACCAGGTGCAGGGAAGGGAACTCAGGCTGAAGTTATATCAGAAGCATTAAATATCCCACAAATCTCGACAGGAAATATTCTTCGTGAAGCTGTTAAAAATGGCACAGAATATGGTCTGAAGGCAAAGGACGCAATGGAAAGCGGAGCATTGGTTTCAGATGATGTTGTTATAGGGATTTTAAAGGATAGAATCGCTGATGATGATTGTAAAAATGGTTATATCTTAGATGGTTTTCCTAGAACAGTTATTCAAGCTGAAGCACTTGACGCAATGGGAGTAAAAATTGACAAGGTTATAGAAATTTTTGTTGAGGATGAAACTATTCAAAAAAGACTTTCAGGAAGAAGAGTTTGTGAGAGCTGTGGTGCTTCATATCATATTGAGTATAAGCCTTCAAAGGCTGGCGATAAATGTGATAAATGTAGCGGGAATACGATAATTAGAAAGGACGACCAGCCTGAAACTGTTTTGGAAAGATTAAAAGTTTATCATTCTCAAACAGCACCTTTGAAGGAATATTATGCTAAGCAAGGAAAGCTAGAAACAGTAATTGGTCAAGAAGAATTGGCTGATACTTCAAAGGCTACACTTAAAGTTTTGGGTGTTGGTGCAAATGATTAATATTAAATCTAAGACAGATTTAGGTAAAATGCGACTAGCTGGCAAAATAGCAGCTAATGCTTTAAAATTAGCTGGTGAAAGCATAAAAATTGGAATGACAACTTTTGCACTGGACAAAATTATTCATGATTATATTGTTGGACAGGGAGCAAAACCATCTTTTTTAGGATATGGTGGTTTCCCCGCAAGTGCTTGTATCTCGATAAATAATGAGGTTATTCACGGGATACCCAACATTAAAAGAAGAATAATGGACGGCGATATTGTCAGCGTTGATGTGGGTGCATACATTAATGGTTTTCATGGTGATACATGTGCAACATTTGCTGTTGGAGAGATTTCTGATGAAGCAAAAAGGCTTTTGGAAGTGACGGAAGCTAGTTTATATGCAGGAATTGAACAAGCGAAGGTGGATTCACGAATTGGAGATATTGCTCATACAATTGAGGAATACTGTGTCTCAAGGGGATATGCAGTAGTTAAGAAATATTGTGGACACGGGGTTGGCAAGGAATTACACGAAGCTCCTGAAGTACCTAATTACGGTAAGCCAGGCTTTGGACCAAGACTCGTGCCAGGTATGACGATTGCAATAGAACCTATGATTAATGTTACTGGTGAAGATGTTAGTGTTCTTAGGGACGGATGGACTGTGTTAACAAAAAGTGGTTCACTGTCTGCACATTTTGAGCATACAATTGCAATTACACCAGACGGTGCGGTTATACTAACACAACCGTAAAATCGGAGGAGTTAATTGTGGATGTAAAAAAAGGAATGATAGTTAAAGCAATTGCAGGACGGGATAAGGGTAAGTTTTTTGCAGTGAAGGATGTTGATTCTAGTTATGCTTATATTGTTAACGGAAAAAGCAGAAAACATTGCACTCCTAAAAGAAAGAGTTTAAAACACCTAAGGATTACCAATACTGTGATTGATATGGAAGATATAACTGATAAAAAACTTAGAAGAATGCTAAATGAGTACTCACAAAACAACACTCGGTGAAGGAGGGAGTAATTTTGTCTAAAGAAGATGTAATAGAAGTAGAAGGTACTATCTTAGAGGCGTTGCCAAATGCAATGTTTCAAGTGGAACTTCAAAATGGTCACAAGATTCTTGCCCATGTTTCAGGTAAGCTGCGAATGAATTATATTCGTATCGTGCCAGGTGATAAAGTAACAATTGAAATGTCACCATATGATTTGACAAAGGGCAGAATTACTTGGAGATCTAAATAAGAGATATAAGTGGTATATTTGAAGGTTAGGCTAGAAATGTCTAAATGTATGCCTTCAAAACTTATAAGGGAGGTATTTTCAATGAAAGTAAAACCTTCGGTTAAACCAATTTGCGAGAAATGCAAGGTTATTAAGCGCAAAGGTAAAGTTAGGGTTATATGCGAAAATCCAAAGCATAAACAAAGACAGGGCTAATCATAAGATTATATCAAGTGAAAGCTTTAATGGAGGTGTAATTAATGGCAAGAATCTCTGGTATTGACCTTCCAAAAGATAAAAGAGTTGAGATTGGATTGACTTATATTTTTGGAATTGGTCAGAAAACTGCTGCTAAGATTGTAAAGGAAACAGGAATTAATCCTGAAACAAGAATTAGAGACTTAACAGAAGAAGATGTAGCACAATTGCGTGAATACATTGATAAGAACTGTGTAGTTGAAGGTGACTTGCGTAGAGAAGTAGCACTTAATATTAAGAGGCTTATTGAAATCAATTGTTATAGAGGAGTTCGTCATCGTAAGGGACTTCCTGTAAGAGGGCAGAGGACAAAAACTAATGCCAGAACTCGTAAAGGTCCAGTTAAGACAATTGCTAATAAGAAGAAGTAAGGAGGGGTTGAACTTTGGCACAACAAAAGAGTAAGGTAACTTCAGTTAGAAGACGCAGAGAGCGTAAGAATATTGAAAGCGGATCTGTGCATATTCAATCCACTTTCAATAACACAATTGTAACAATAACAGATACACATGGAAACGGAATCTCATGGGCAAGTGCCGGCGGATTAGGTTTCAGAGGGTCAAGAAAATCAACACCATTTGCTGCACAAACAGCGGCAGAAACAGCAGCTAAAGCAGCTATGGAACATGGTTTGAAATCAGTAGATGTTTATGTAAAAGGCCCTGGTTCAGGAAGAGAAGCTGCAATCAGAGCATTGCAAACAGTTGGTCTTGAAGTTCGTATGATTAAAGACGTAACTCCAATTCCACACAATGGATGCCGTCCGCCAAAGAGACGTCGTGTTTAATTTTTATCGGGAGGTGTATTTATGGCTGTTAATAGAGAGCCAGTTTTAAAAAGATGTAAATCTTTAGGTTTAAGTCCAGCAGTTATGGGTCTATCTAAACAAAGCAAGCGTAATCCAGGGGCTAACAGAAGACAGAAAATCTCTGAATACGGTTTGCAGTTGAAAGAAAAACAAAAATTGAAGTTCATCTATGGAGTTCTTGAGAAGCAGTTCCGTCATTATTTTGAGATTGCTGAAAAGATGGAAGGTAAGGCGGGTGAGAACCTACTTACATGCCTTGAATCAAGACTTGATAATGTTGTTTTTAGAATGGGATTAGCAGCAACTCGTAGGGAATCAAGACAGCTAGTTACTCATGGACATTTCAATGTAAATGGTAGCAGGGTTGATATTCCTTCATACAGAATTAAAGTTGGAGATGTAGTATCATTAAGAGAAAAAAGCAAGAATAGTCCTAAGTTTAAAGAAATTATTGAAACTACAAGCGGCAGAGTATCTCCACTTTGGCTTGAAATAAACAAGGAAGACCTTTCTGCAAAGATAAGCCGTATGCCTATCAAGGAAGATTTGGATTATGAAATAGCTGAACATTTAATCGTTGAGTTGTACTCTAAATAATGATAAGGTGTAGAACAAGGGTTATAATGTATAGAATTAATTGTAAAAAGCAATTGGAAATGTACATTAAAAATAATTGTTGCGTAACAGGAGGTTTTTTATGCTTGAAAAAATAGAGAAACCCGAAATAGAAACAGTCGAGCTGAAAAGTGACGGCAAATACGGTCAGTTCGTCCTATCACCACTTGAACGTGGTTATGGTATAACGCTTGGGAATAGCCTAAGACGTGTGTTGCTATCATCGTTGCCGGGTGTTGCGGTAACTTCTGTGAAAATAGAAGGGGTACTTCATGAACTATCAACTGTACCAGGAGTTAAAGAGGATGTTACAGAGATAATTCTTAATATTAAAGGCTTAACAGCAAAACTTCACGGGGATGGACCAAAGACAGTTTATATCGAGGCTGAGGGTGAATGTGATGTAACAGCTGGCGATATAAAAACTGATTCTGAGGTTGATATACTTGATCCGGGAATGCATATCGCAACATTGGGTAAAGATGCTAAGCTGTATATGGAAATAACAATTGATAGAGGTCGAGGATATGTTTCTGCTGAGAGAAATAAGCAGTTAATTAATATGCCGATTGATGTTATGGCTGTTGATAGCATTTATACTCCTGTTTTGAAGGTTAATTACCATGTAGAAAATACCCGTCTTGGACAGGTAACCGACTTTGACAAGCTTACGATTGAGGTTTGGACAGATGGAACAATTTCTGCAAAGGAAGCATTATCACAAGCAGCCAATCTCCTCAACGAGCATCTAAAGTTATTTATTGATTTATCCGATGAATCAAGTATAACAGAAATACTGGTTGAAAAAGAAGATAAGGGTAAAGAGAAACTTCTAGAGATGACCATTGAGGAACTTGACTTATCAGTACGTTCATTTAACTGCTTAAAGCGTGCGGGAATAAATACTGTCGAGGATTTAATAAGTAGATCCGAAGAAGAAATGATGAAGGTAAGAAACCTTGGAAAGAAATCCTTTGATGAGGTTAAGGAAAAACTTGATTCACTAGGTTTTGAGTTAAGCTCTGAGGAAGAAAAATAAGTTTTACTTGGAACAGAGGCAAGATTATGGAACGATAAAATTCCTTTGTCCTGATATAAGAAAAGGGAGTGATTTCAATGCCAGGTGCAAGAAAGCTGGGCAGAGCAACAGATCATAGAAAAGCTATGCTAAGGGCTATGGTTACTTTTTTGCTTGAGAATGGTCAAATAGAAACGACTGTAACAAGAGCAAAAGAAGTAAGAGCTGTTGCTGAAAAGATGATAACCATTGGTAAGAGGGATGACCTGCACTCCAAGCGTCAAGTGTTAGCATACGTTACTAAAGAAGGAGTTGCTAAGAAACTATTTGATGAAATTTCACCAAGCTATGCTGAGAGAAATGGTGGATATACGAAAATCATTAAGATAGGACCACGTCGTGGTGACGCTGCAGAAATGGCTATTATCAAACTTGTTTAATAATTTAAAGTAATATAAGAAGATATAAAATAATCAAGAAAGATTTCTTTCTTGATTATTTTTGATTTATAATAATATGTAAGGGGCGAACTGAATTCGCCCTAATTTGCACCTATTCCAATAAATTCAATTGGGTCAATATACTGACCATTCTTCAAAACTTCGAAATGAAGATGGGGGGGTTCAACACTTTCAATTTCAGCTGTATCGCCAATTGCACCGATTATAGTTCCAGCATCAACTTCAGAACCAGCTTGAACAGTTACACCTTTATTGAGGTTACAATATCTTGCTGTTATTCCATTTCCATGGTCAATGATAATGCATACACCCCAAAGGGCATCCTCGTTGACTTCCATAACAGTACCACTAGTCATCGCTTTGATTTCATCACCTAAATTACCAGCAATATCAACACCATTATGAGTTTGCCATACACCAGTTGTATTAGATTTAACTAGCTCAAAATTGCTGAACGGGTTGAATACTTCACCTTCAATTGGCATGGCAATGGGAGTTGTTGCAGTATCCTCAATGGCTGGTTCAGTTTGAGCTTGGCTTTCTACACCAGATGTTACTGGCGGAACTATCTTTGCCACATCATCAACATATTTAGGGGTAGTAGTTGTACTTTCCTTTGGTACATTTTTTTGATTTCCCGCAACTTCCTCGTAATCGGAAGTAGAATCGGACTTAGGTTTAGATGTAGTACTTCCTGAAATAGAACTTAGTTGACTGCTTAGTTTATCGGCAGTTTGGTTGTATGCAAAGAATGATGCAGTACCAATCATGAGAAAGCTTAAACCGAGAGCAACGTAAAAGCCTTTCCCTTTAAAAAACTTTCCGATTTTTGAATTCGCCTTAAATTTTTTAATCAAGATTAACACCTCCGAATTTAGTTTTGACTATTATTCTTGTTTTATACTAAAATATTGTTAAATTTAAGAGATTTTTAATGGGAGAAATCATAAAAGAGATATAAAATGATTTGCAGATTCTACTTAAATTTTCAATAATTTTAGCATTTCCTAATTGTCTATAAATTATTCCCATTTTAAAAATAAATAGCGAAAGGTGTTAATATTGATTGGTTTTTTAAAAAATGCAGCCCTGATTTTAAGGCCGCAATTTATATGTTACCCTCTGGTTTAAAGGAGTGTCACAGTGAAGATGCATTAAAACATAATTAGAGTGAACCATTTTGTTGATGAATCAATATGTTTGCTGCTAACGCAACTTAGATGCTTTTCATCGCCCTCATTTAAAAACACTTGTGCTGTTAATTTATTCCCATTATACTCATTTATTAATTCATTAGCAAATTCCTTGATAAGTTTAGGTGGCATTGATGTTTCCGTAATTTTAATGCAATCAGTCTCTTTTCTTGCAAAAATATAATATTCCTCCTTATCATTGACAATAATTTTACGGCAAATACCATTAATGAATTTATAATCCATAAGGATATAATCCATAATTTCAGAATCCCAGAGAATATAGCCCCTCCCAGCAGTTTTTCTCATCATGGTGAAAGCTTCCTGTGCTGTAAGGTCAACCATTTTAAATTTAATTTCACTTTTAATACCTGTTAAATTATAAGAAAGTTGGGCGTGGTAGTATTTTTCTGTAAATCCCATGTTTTCGTAGAAATCTATAAGATGTGGTAGGGGGTGGCAAACAAATTCCCTACCCATATCTCTTGAATGTTTTATTGCAAAATCAATAATCTTCCTGTAGTATCCATTGCCTCTTAGGCTTCTAAAAACAGCCCCTGCATAGAAATAAAAAGCTGGCATACCATCGAGAATGGTGCAAGGGAAGAGATAGATAACACCTATGATTTTATTATTATCAAGTCCTGCTACGCATTTTATTTTCGGGAAAGCCTCATTAAAAAACATATCTATATAATCGCTTGAATCCTCAGGATAGCAATCTTTCCAGAGTTCTTTAAGTTGGGGTATATACTCCTTGCCTACAATATTACAAATCATAATTATCACCAATTCCTTAATTTTCAAATACTATGTTTTAATTAAGCTTAAAGAAATATAAATTCTTAATTTAAAGCTTTAACATAAATTTCATAATAAATTCAATATAATTAAGTATAATACATTTTAAGAAAAAATTCAAGAATCGCCCCGATTAAAGATGTAAATAGAATAATATTGTCTATTTAGAAGGTATTAAAGCAAAAACTATCCTATAGCCTGAGGCTATAGGATAGT
>JAAYSW010000002.1 GCA_012523875.1 Clostridiales bacterium | reverse complement strand
GAACTAATCATATTTGGTACTAAAATACCAGCTAAAACTGCAATTATTGCGATAACAACAATTAACTCAATCATTGTGAAACCTTTAACCTTTTTCTTCAAAACAAACCCCTCCTTAGATAAGATATGCAAGGATAGCCCTAAATGATAAGCTATTATCGCACATTATTCTGCCTAGTATAGCAAGTATAACAGTTTTTTTATATAATGTCAATAGTTTTTGGATTAAATACTTGACAAATTTTTATTATGTGATAAACTTATTTATAGAATAAATTATATTTCTATCTTCGCATAAAATCAAATTTAAGGAGATTGAACCCAAATGAAATTAAAGAAAATTATGTCAACACTGCTCGCACTAATGCTAGCTGTTTCACTAATGACAACCTTAACTATTTTTTCGCAAGATATAAGTGAAACTGATACAACAACTGTAGCTACTGAAACAGGCGAAACGCTGATTGAGGGTACTACCACCGAAATTTCTGAAACTACTGAGCCTTCTGATATTACATCTGAAACCACTCTTCCCAACTATGAGGAATATGATATTTTCTTTTTAATATATGATACCCTAGGCTATGAAGCATCGGATGTGCTGGACCCTACTCCCTATGTCAAGGAGACTGAAGTTACCATTACAAGTGCGATTATTTATAAGGAAGGATATATAAATTATGCATGGACTGATGGTGAAATCATTTATCCAAATGGTAGCGTTATTACAATTCCTGACCATAATGTAACTTTAACCCCATTATTCCACAAGATTTATAAAGTTACATATAGGGCTGGCGATTATGATGGTATTACTGGTAATACTCAAGTTTCTTTTTCTAGACATGAAACAGGAGTTTTTGATTTGGCTGATTCCACAAGGTTTTCAAGGTCTGGATACTCCCTAACACATTGGTTAGATATTGAAACAAATGAGAAGTACAAACCCATCTCGCAGTATAAAATGCCTTCTAGGGATTTGATTTTAGAGGCTGTTTGGGAACCAATTACATATAAAATTATGTTTTCATCAAATACACCAATTAGGGAATCTTTTAATGTTGCTGGAACTTATGGAACAGAAATTACCCTCCCTTTGAATCGTTTTAAATATGAGGGACATAAGTTCATAGGTTGGACTTATGGTTCAAAACTTTATAAAGCTGGCGATAAATTTACCGTTCCTGCCGTTATGCCTGGATTAAATCTTTCTCTGAAAGCTACTTGGGAAGCCCTTGATGGCGAAGATGAGCCAAATAATAATGTATTTAATTACATGGCTCTAAAACAGCAAATTGGAAAAGATGAAGTTACTGCTGAAAGCATAAAACAATCTAAAGCTTTCCTACTTAACTGTAAGGACTAATTATCGGTAATACTAAACCGTATATTATAATATGCACATAAATTCGTATTGTTGAATTTATGTGCATATTTATTTCTATATTATATTAGAAAAACGTCATTTGTCTACTTTCATATGCTGATTTATAGCCTGTGATTATATCTTCCATCTTATATAATATTCCATGCCTTTTACATTCCTCTGATAGCAATTTATAAAGATTTCGTGCATT
>JAAYSW010000067.1 GCA_012523875.1 Clostridiales bacterium | reverse complement strand
GCATTATGCTCCTTGCAAATATTCGATATTAAAGCAATATCTGCTAACCTTCCCATATAATCAGGTGATGTGATGTAAACACATGATGGAGATGTGGATTCCTGTAGAGCAGATTTTATATTGTTTATATCTATTTCCCCCGATAAAATACTGATTCCATAACTTGGGCAAATCCATTCCACATCTAAATCAAGTAATACACAAGCATTTAAAAATGCCCTATGAGAATTTCGTATAGCAATAATTCTTCGGTTTTCCTGTTTCATAAGTGTAAGCATCGCCTGTATGCAAAGTGTTGAGCCCTGTGCTGAATAGAATGTAGCCTTAGTTTTAAATAACCTAGAAGCATTTTCCTCGCTCTTTTCAATAATGCCATCGGCCTCAAAGAGACTATCAGCACCACTTATTTCAGTTATGTCTAGTGGATAAACACTCGATAAAACATTATTATCAATCTTACCCTTATGTCCAGGCATATGCATACGGAGCATTTGCTTATTAGAGTATTCCAGTAGAAAATTATAAATTGGTGCTTGCATTTTACACTCCTTCATATACATTTAAAAATAATATTTTAGTCTTTCCATAATATTATTTCTTGCCCTCGAAAGCGTTCTCGACACTGTCGAGTGGTCTATATTGAGTAATTCAGCTATCTCAATAACCTTCATGTTTTTATAATAGTATAACATAATTAATTCTTTTTGTCTTGGGGTTAAATCATTTTTTATTATCTCGACCATAATTTTTTTCACCCTAGCAATAGTTTCACTATTATCACTGGCATTACTAGCGTTAGCCATTTCTATTATCTTCTTATCAAATTCTAATACTGACATTGGTACTCTCTTTGCCATCTTAATCCTCCCGTCTAGCATTGTTGTTATTATCATATGTGTAATATATTATTTGGGTTAAGTTTTATAGATTTGTTAGAACTATGTTTTATGGTTAGGTTTTTCACCGTATAGAACATATGTTCTTAGGGGCTTGTTTTATTATATATCAAACTGTAATAAAAGTCAAGCACTTTTCATAATATTTATTATAATTACTTTTATAATGTCTAATGCAGAAATATAGTTGGCGTAAAGAAAGAGGAGATATTAATGAAAATAATGTTAATAGATAAGGATAATCCAATACCTGCTGGATATAAACCTTTATTGGAGAAGATTGAAAATGGCTATTATATGGAGAAAAGGGCTGCACATTGCCTTAGGGCTCTTCTTGCGGCAGCTAGAAAAGATGGCATAATAATAGAAATTTTCTCCTCATACAGGACCTATGACTACCAAAAGCAACTTTTTGATGGAGGCATCCAAAGTAATTTGGATAAAGGGTTAAGCTATGAGGAGGCATATGATAAAACTGCCAATAGTACTGCCCCGCCTGGAAAAAGTGAACATAATGCAGGGCTTGCAGCAGATCTTAAAGGTGAGGATTGGGATAATGATAATTGGCAAAAGTTTGAGGACACAAAAGCTTTTAAATGGCTTACTGAAAATGCCCATCGCTTTGGCTTTATACTTCGCTATCCTAAAGAAAAAAGCCATATTACAAAATATATATATGAGCCATGGCATTATAGATATGTTGGCTGCCCCCATGCAGAAATTATGACTCGAAAAGGTCTTACATTAGAAGAATATCTTAAACTATGTAATTGTATTTAAATTGTTAACAATCTGTAAATAAATATCATATAATTTATGAATACGCTTGATTTTTATTAGGTTTCAAGCTATACTATATTTAGCACTCTAAAGCTTAGAGTGCTAAATATTTGAATGGAGTGACTATCTAATATGGAAACAAAACATTTTAAAGCCGAATCGAAACGCTTACTTGAAATGATGATTAATTCAATCTATACTCATAAGGAAATCTTTGTAAGGGAATTGATTTCAAATGCAAGTGATGCAATAGATAAGCTGTATTTTAAATCTCTTACTGATGATAAGGTTGGATTAAAAAGAGAAGACTTCGCCATTACAATTACACTTGATAAGGATGCCCGTAAATTTATAATAACCGACAATGGAATTGGTATGACTAATGAAGAACTTGATAACAACCTAGGAATGATTGCTAACAGCGGTTCCCTTGATTTTAAATCTAAAAACAATTTAGAAGATGATGTGAATATAATCGGTCAGTTTGGTGTAGGATTTTATTCCGCATTCATGGTTTCAAAACTCGTTACTGTTAGAACAAAAGCATATGGTTCGGATATAGCTTATGAATGGCAATCCGAGGGCATTGATAGCTATACAATAAAAGAATGTGATATGGATAGAGTCGGTACTGAAATAATCCTTGAGCTTAAAGATGATACTGAAGACGAAAAGTATAGCGAATTCCTTGAGCAATATCGTATTCAAAACCTTGTTAAGAAATACTCTGATTATATACGCTTCCCAATTAAAATGGATATGCAAAAAAGTCGCTTAAAAGAAGGTACGGAAAATGAGTATGAGGATTACACAGAAACAGTAACTCTCAATAGCATGGTACCAATATGGCGAAAAAATAAAAACGAATTAACTGATGAGGATTACAATAAATTTTACAAAGAAAAGTTTTATGATTACACCGACCCATTACTTCATATGCATATAAAAGCTGAGGGTAGTGCTACCTATAATGCTTTACTGTATATACCAAGCAACACTCCTTTTGATTATTATTCAAAAGAATATGAAAAGGGGTTGCAACTTTATTCTAATGGCGTTCTAATTATGGATAAATGTGCTGATTTACTCCCTGACCACTTTAGCTTTGTAAAAGGACTTGTCGATTCCGAGGATTTATCTTTGAATATTTCAAGAGAGATGTTGCAACATGATAGGCAATTAAAAATTATTGCTAAGAACCTTGAAAAGACTATTAAGAATGAGTTAACAAGACTTATTAATAATGAGCGTGAAAAGTATGAGAAATTTTATAAATCATTCGGTCTGCAACTTAAATTTGGTGTTTATAATGAATTTGGTGCAAATAAGGATAATCTAAAGGATTTGCTTATGTTCCACTCTTCAAAGGAAAACAAACTTGTTACACTTGAGGAATATGTATCAAGAATGACTGAGGAGCAAAAATACATTTACTATGCAACAGGTGAAAGTATTACCCGCATTGACCATCTACCACAGACTGAGATGGTAAAGGATAGGGGCTATGAGATATTATATTTAACGGAAAATGTTGATGAATTTGCCCTTAAAATGCTTATGAATTACAATGAAAAGCAATTTAAATCTGTTTCAGCGGGCGATCTTGATATTGATACACCTGAGGAGAAAGAGGAAATTAAGGCTAAATCAGAAGAAAATAAGGAAATGTTTGAGTTTATGCAGGACAAGCTTGGTGGCAAAATTAAAACTGTGCGATTATCCCAACGCTTAAAATCTCATCCTGTTTGTATCACAAGTGAGGGCGAGCTTTCTGTCGAGATGGAAAAGGTATTAAACGCTATGCCTAATGACCAAAAAGTTAAGGCTGATAAGATTCTTGAAATCAACCCTGAACATCCAATCTTTGAAAAACTAAGGAGCCTATATCAAGCTGATAAGGACAAACTTGCCGTGTATAGTGATGTTCTATATAATCAGGCACTATTAATTGAGGGTATGTCAATTGAAGACCCTGTTGATTTCTCAAATAAGATTTCCGAATTAATGCTATAGTCCAATAAAAAAAGAGGAGCAAATGCTCCTCTTTAATTTTTCTATATTGTTGCTACAGCCACATTAGGTGTGCTGCTCGGTTGTTCAGCCAAACTCTCATTCTTAACAACTTCAACATTATTATATGCTTCAATACCTGTACCCGCTGGTATAAGTTTACCAATGATTACATTCTCCTTCAAGCCCAATAACATATCCCTCTTTCCACGAATCGCAGCATCAGTTAATGCCTTTGTAGTTTCTTGGAATGAAGCTGCTGATAAGAAGCTTTCTGAACTAGACGATGCCTTAGTAATTCCCTGTAAAACAGGTGCAATAGTAATCAGGCTCGCACTTATGTCACCATTATCAATATCCTTCTGAATCGTCTTATTAATCTCATCTATTTCCTTACCATCAACCAATGCTCCAGGTAGTAAAAAGCTACTTCCAGCATCCTCAACCTTTACCTTCCTTAGCATCTGGCGTACAATAACTTCAATATGTTTATCATTAATATCAACACCCTGTAAACGATAGACTTTTTGCACTTCATCTATAATATAATTTTGTACAGCCTGTGTTCCTAATACTCCAAGTATATCAGCAGGATAGACATTACCTTCTGTAATTTTAGTACCCTTCTCGATAAACTCTCCATCCTTAACCTTAATCTTGAAATTATATGGAACCATATATGTTTCTTCTTCGCCTGTTTCTTCATCAACAACAATCACATTCCTTGTTGTCTTTATTTCCTCAATACGAACCCTACCATCAATTTTTGCAATAATTGCAGCACTCTTAGGATGTCTTGCCTCAAATAATTCTTCAACACGAGGCAAACCTTGAGTAATATCCTCAGCAGAAGCAATACCACCCGTATGAAATGTTCTCATTGTAAGCTGTGTTCCTGGCTCACCGATGGACTGTGCAGCAATAATACCAACTGCTTCTCCAACTGCAACTAAATTCCCATTAGCAAGGTTAGAACCATAACATTTAGCACATACTCCATACTTTGATTTACAATGTAATACAGAACGAATCTTTATACGTTCTACACCCATATTTATAATTTTCTTGGAATCACTTTCTGAAATCATTCTTGATTTTGGGATAATTAATTCCCCTGTCTTTTCGTCACGCAAATCATCAACAAGGAAACGTCCCACCAAACGTTCTTCTAGTGATTCAATTACTTCATTACCATTCTTAATTCCATAAATCTCAATTCCAGCTTCAGTATGGCAGTCATTCTCACGGATAATAACATCCTGTGAAACATCGACCAAACGCCTTGTAAGATATCCAGAGTCGGCAGTTCTTAATGCTGTATCTGCAAGCCCCTTCCTAGCTCCACGAGATGAAATAAAGTATTCCAGTATATTCAATCCCTCACGATAATTTGAACGAATAGGCATCTCAATAGTTGTTCCTGTGGTATTTGCGATAAGTCCACGCATACCTGCAAGCTGTCTTATCTGATTAATACTACCACGTGCCCCTGAGTCCGCCATCATAAATATAGGATTATATGGATCAAGTCCTTTTTTAAGGGCAGTCGTTACATCATCAGTTGCATCATTCCAGATTTGTATAATCCTCTTAGATTTTTCAGAGGAAGAAATATAACCATATTCAAATTGCTTTTCAACTTCTAAAACTTCTGCATCTGCATCAGCAAGTATACCCGCCTTTTCAGGTGGTATTATAGCATCACTAACCGCAACAGTAACCGCAGCCTGTGTTGAGAATTTAAATCCTACTGCTTTTATTTTATCAAGCACTTCCGAAGTTGTAGTAGTGCCATGAATCCTTATGCAACGTTCAATAATATCAGAAAGTTGTTTTCTTCCAACAAGGAAGGATACTTCCAAATCGAACTGCATATCTGAATTAGTCCTATCCACATAACCAAGGTTTTGTGGAATATTCTCATTAAACATTAATCGTCCAACAGTACAATCTATAATATTAGAAACCTTTCTTCCACCGATATCCTTAGTAACCCTTACTTTAATTGCAGCGTGAAGAGAAACGTCTTTTTCATGGTATGCCATCAGTGCTTCATTTGTATCCCTAAACACCTTGCCCTCGCCAAATTCCCCATCCTTCTGCATTGTTAAATAATAAGCACCTAATACCATATCCTGTGTTGGAACAGCAACAGGGCGTCCATCAGATGGCTTCAATAGGTTATTTGCAGCAAGCATTAAGAATCTTGCCTCAGCCTGTGCCTCAGCAGATAACGGTAAATGTACAGCCATCTGGTCACCATCAAAGTCAGCATTAAAAGCTGTACAAACAAGGGGGTGAAGTTTCAAGGCTCTACCCTCAACAAGAACAGGTTCAAATGCTTGGATACCAAGTCTATGGAGTGTAGGAGCACGGTTTAGTAGTACAGGATGATCCTTGATTACATTTTCAAGTGCATCCCAAACTTCCGTGCTTGCCCTATCAACCATTTTTCTAGCACTCTTTATATTAGCGATAACCTTTGTATCGACTAAACGCTTTAGCACAAAGGGTTTAAATAATTCTAATGCCATTTCCTTTGGCAACCCACATTGATACATCTTTAATTCTGGGCCAACAACAATAACTGAACGCCCTGAATAGTCAACACGCTTACCGAGTAGATTCTGTCTAAAACGTCCTTGTTTACCCTTTAGCATATCTGATAATGATTTCAGTGGTCTATTATTTGGTCCGGTAACAGGTCTACCATGCCTTCCATTATCAATTAGAGCATCAACAGCCTCCTGAAGCATACGTTTCTCATTCCTAATGATAATATCAGGAGCTTCAAGGCTCAACATTCTCTTCAAGCGGTTATTTCTGTTAATAACACGACGATACAAATCGTTCAAATCAGATGTCGCATAACGTCCACCATCAAGCATAACCATTGGTCTTAATTCGGGTGGAATTACAGGAACAACATCCAAAACCATCCATTCCGGTTTGTTACCAGAATTTCTAAATGCCTCAATTATTTCAAGCCTTTTTAATAATTTTATTCTTTTTTGCCCAGATGTTAGCCCCTTTAATTCTTCCTTTAGCCCATCTAATAGGATTCTAAGGTTATTGAAGTCATATTCTTCATCAGTTGGATTACACCATTTCATTGGATCGATTTCTTCAAACCCACTTTTATCTTCAAGTTCTTCATATTTTTCGATAAATAAGTCTTTTATATAATCGGAACCAGTTATCACCTCGAACTTACATTCTTTAACCTGTGATGCGTTCTTGATTTCCTTATACTGATTTCTTGTTATAATATCGTCAACTTTAACAGGACTTTTATCAGCATAATGTAGGTCATATGAAATTATGCCTTCTTCGTCCTCTTTGGGTTCATTCTCACAAGCTACAACCTTATATTTTCTATAGCTAAGCCATTGTTCTAATTCAAATTGCTGCATAACAAGAACCTTAGCAAATAGTGAAGCATGCTTTAGCATAAAGGTTTCGTATCTTTTCGGCGAACATTCCTCAAGCAATTCTTTTATTGCTTCAGCACCCATTTCAGCAATAAAATCATTCCCATACTTCTCATATGCATCAACATATTCTTTTTCACTCAATAACTGTTTTTTTACAAGCCCTCCCTCTGTATTTCCTGGGTCTATAACTATATATTTTGTAAAATATAAAACTTCCTCCAAACGCCTTTGTGATATTTCGAGTACCTGTCCTATTCTTGAAGGAGTTCCTTTGAAATACCAAATATGTGATACAGGGGCAGCAAGTTCTATATGCCCCATCCTCTCACGTCTTACCTTTGCACGAGTTACCTCAACGCCACAACGATCACATACTTTACCCTTAAAACGTATCTTCTTAAACTTTCCGCAATGACATTCCCAATCCTTTGATGGCCCAAAAATCTTTTCACAGAATAATCCATCACGCTCAGGTTTTTGAGTTCGGTAATTTATAGTTTCAGGTCTTTCAACTGCACCATGAGACCATTCTCTAACTTTTTCAGGTGAAGCCAAACCTATTTCTATGGATTCAAATTCATTAAACTCCAAAGTATAACCTCCTCATTTATATCAGATCAGAAGCAAATTCCTGCCAAACCATTCTATCCCCTGTTAAATAGCTTTATTTAGTAGTCTTTACAGTAAGTTAGGCTTTTTCTTCATCAAAGCTAAAGACTTCATCAATTTCAGTTTCCCCGTCTAAATCCTCTAATTCTTCATCTTCCTTTTCATTAACAATGAAACCATCTTCTTCAACTTCGGAAGAATCATATGATATATCCTCGTTAATTTCAGGTTCTTCTTCTAATTGAACAGGAGCTGGAATTATATTGTCATCCTCATCAAAATTTTGTCTTAAATCAATTTCATTATCATCAACATCAAGCACCCTCACATCAAGAGTAAGCGATTGTAATTCCTTAATAAGAACCTTAAAGGATTCAGGAATACCAGGTTTCGGCACATTCTGCCCTTTAACAATAGACTCATAGGTATTCACACGCCCAACAGTATCGTCCGATTTAACTGTAAGAATCTCCTGCAAGGTATAAGCAGCACCATAAGCTTCCAGTGCCCAAACCTCCATCTCTCCAAACCTCTGTCCACCAAACTGTGCCTTACCGCCAAGTGGCTGTTGAGTAACAAGTGAGTATGGCCCAACTGAACGTGCGTGAATTTTATCATCAACAAGGTGATGTAGTTTTAAATAATACATATAGCCAACTGTAACACGACTATCAAATTTTTCACCCGTTCTTCCGTCATAGAGAATGGTTTTACCGTCCTCCTCCATTCCAGCAGCCCTAAAGCACTCACGAATATCTTCCTCTTGTGCACCATCGAAAACAGGCGTCATAATCTTCCATCCAAGTGCCTTTGCAGCCATGCCTAAATGCACCTCAAATACCTGCCCGATATTCATACGGGAAGGAACACCAAGTGGATTAAGCACAATGTCAAGCGGAGTTCCATCGGGCAAGAATGGCATATCTTCTTCTGGTAAAATCCTAGACACAACACCCTTATTACCATGACGACCAGCCATCTTATCTCCGACTGAAATCTTCCTTTTCTTTGCAACATAGCAGCGTACAAGCATATTTACTCCAGGACTTAATTCATCGCAATTATCCCTTGTAAATACCTTAACATCAACAATAACCCCAGATTCCCCATGGGGGACCCTTAGTGAATTATCCCTAACTTCCCTAGCTTTTTCACCGAAAATCGCCCTTAATAGACGCTCTTCAGCAGTAAGCTCAGTTTCACCCTTAGGAGTAACCTTACCAACAAGAATATCACCTGAGCTAACCTCAGCACCGATTCGAATAATACCATTCTCATCAAGGTCCTTCATGGAATCTTCGCCCACATTTGGAATATCCCTTGTTATTTCCTCTGGTCCAAGTTTTGTGTCACGACATTCAATTTCATATTCTTCTATATGAATCGATGTAAATACATCATCTCTAACAAGTTTTTCATTAAGCAAAATTGCATCCTC
>JAAYSW010000066.1 GCA_012523875.1 Clostridiales bacterium | reverse complement strand
GCAGCAAAAATGTTAGAATTTGAACATGCAGCATATTTAAGAGATAAAATTGCTGAGCACAAAAAGGCTTTGGAGGAAATATGAAGGATAAAATAATAATAAAAGGTGCAAGGGAAAATAATTTAAAAAACATAGATATTGAATTGCCTAGAAATAAATTTATTGTTATGACGGGCGTATCAGGTTCTGGCAAATCGTCGCTTGCATTTGATACTATTTATGCAGATGGACAGAGAAGGTATGTCGAAAGTTTATCTTCGTATGCAAGACAATTTTTAGGACAAATGGAGAAGCCAGAGGTGGATAGTATAGAGGGTTTATCGCCTGCTATATCAATAGACCAGAAGACAACATCAAAGAATCCCCGTTCAACTGTTGGTACGGTAACAGAAATATATGATTATTTACGTTTGCTTTATGCAAGGATTGGCATTCCACACTGCACCGTATGCAATAGGGAGATAAGTCAGCAAACAATTGATCAGGTCGTTGACCAAATCATGACATTAAAGGAAGGTTCAAAGATTCAATTACTTGCCCCCATTGTTAGAGGACGTAAAGGGGAGCATACTAAGGAGTTAGATCAAGCAAGACGTTCTGGTTATGTTCGTGTAAGAATTGATGGAAATATGTATGACCTCTCTGAAGAAATAAAGATTGAGAAGAATAAAAAACATACGATTGAAATAGTTGTTGACCGACTTGTAATTAAAGAGGGAATAAATTCACGCCTTGCAGATAGCTTAGAAACTGTTACCTCCCTTTCGGGTGGGCTTATAGTGGTTGATATAATTGATGGTGAGGAAATGATTTTCTCATTGAGCTATGCATGCCCAGAACATAATATAAGCATTGAGGAGCTTACACCTAGAATGTTTTCCTTTAATAATCCGTATGGAGCCTGTGAAAAATGTACTGGGTTAGGAGTGTTTAGCGAAATTGATCCTGATTTAATTATTCCAAATAAGGATTTAAGTATAAAAGAGGGTGCAATTAAGGCGAGTGGCTGGAACACTCTTGATAGTAACTCTATTGCCATGATGTATTATACTGCTATTGCAAAAAAATATAATATTTCCCTCTCAACACCTGTTAAGAAATTGCCAAAGGAAGTAATAGATATATTTCTATATGGTACAAAGGGTGAAAAACTACATTTGACGCGATCAAATAGCTTAGGTGGAGGGAAATACTACACGGATTTTGAAGGCATTATCAATAATCTTAAACGTCGTTATCATGAAACAACAAGCGAATATTCAAGGGAGGAAATTTCATCCTGTATGATGGAGGTAAAATGTCCTCAATGTAATGGACAGAGATTAAAAAAGGAAAGCCTTGCCGTAACTGTTGGGGGTATAAATATAAGTGTTCTTTCAGAAAAATCGGTTGCCGATTCGCTAATCTTCTTTGAGGAATTACAACTAACCGAGCATGAAATGTTTATAGCTGAAAGGATTGTTAAGGAGATTAAAGAGCGTTTAGGATTCCTAGAAAACGTTGGATTAGAATATCTATCAATTGCACGTTCCTCAGGAACTCTTTCGGGGGGAGAAAATCAAAGAATCCGCCTTGCAACACAGATAGGTTCATCACTTGTGGGTGTACTTTATATACTTGATGAGCCAAGCATAGGATTGCATCAGAGGGATAATGACAAACTGATAGAAACCCTAAAAAATCTTAGGGATATAGGTAATACATTAATTGTTGTTGAACATGATGATGATACTATACTTGCTTCTGATTATATTGTTGATATAGGACCAGGTGCTGGAGTTCATGGTGGCGAGGTAATATTCCAAGGCACAGCGGATAAACTTCTCAAATGCAAGAAATCTTTAACAGGCGAATATCTAAGTGGAAGGAAGTTCATTCCCTTGCCAGAAGAAAATAGAGAGGGTAATGGTGCATTTTTAAGGGTTAATGGTGCTAAGGAGAACAACCTTAAGAATATAGATGTATCCATACCACTTGGAAAGTTTGTCTGTGTTACAGGTGTTTCGGGGTCGGGGAAATCATCGTTAGTGAATGAGATTATATATAAACATCTTGCTGCAAAGCTTAACCGAGCAAGGATAAAAAGTGGAAGTTTCGATAGCATGGATGGTATAGATAATCTTGATAAAGTTATAAACATCGACCAATCACCGATTGGCAGGACACCACGATCAAATCCAGCAACCTATACAGGGGTATTTACTGATATAAGAGCCTTATTCTCACAAACAAGCGATTCTAAAATGCGTGGCTATGATCCAGGGCGATTCTCTTTTAATGTCAGAGGGGGGCGTTGTGAGGCTTGTGAGGGGGATGGAATTTTAAAAATAGAGATGCACTTTTTACCTGATATATATGTGCCATGCGAGGTGTGCAAGGGAAAAAGATATAATCGTGAAACTTTGGAGGTACTATATAAAGGAAAATCCATATATGATGTCTTAAATATGACTGTTGATGAGGGCGTAGAATTTTTCAATCCCATACCTAAAATAGCAAGGAAGCTTTTAACGCTACAAGACGTAGGATTGGGGTATATAAAAATTGGGCAATCCTCTACAACATTATCAGGGGGAGAAGCACAGAGAGTCAAACTTGCAACGGAACTTTCTAAGCGTCCAACAGGAAGGACAATATATATTCTAGATGAACCAACAACAGGTCTACACACAGCAGATATCCACAAGCTTATTGAAGTATTGCAAAGGTTAGTAAATTCAGGCAATACCGTTTTAGTTATTGAACATAATTTAAATGTTATAAAGGTTGCGGATTATATTATAGATTTAGGGCCAGAGGGTGGAGATAAGGGTGGTACCATTGTAGCAATGGG
>JAAYSW010000065.1 GCA_012523875.1 Clostridiales bacterium | reverse complement strand
TTGGATAAGGACCATTATGGGCTTAAAAAAGTTAAAGAAAGAGTGTTAGAAAGCATAGCTGTTCATGCACTTATGCCAGATGTTACGGGGCAGATAATTTGCCTTGTTGGGCCACCGGGTGTAGGTAAAACTTCAATTGGTCATTCAATTGCAAAGGCTTTAGGTAGAAAATATGCAAGGGTTTCACTGGGCGGGGTTAAGGACGAATCCGATATAAGAGGTCACAGAAAGACTTATGTAGGAGCTATGCCGGGCAGGATAATTAATGCCTTAATTAGTGCAGGAACGAATAATCCCCTTATTTTACTTGATGAAGTTGATAAGATGGGTAATGATTACAAAGGTGATCCAGCATCTGCTATGCTTGAGGTTTTAGACAGTGAACAGAATAAAGCCTTTAGGGACCATTATGTTGAGATTCCATTTGATTTAAGTAGGACGGTGTTTGTAACCACAGCTAATACTACACAAACAATTCCACCACCATTGCTTGACAGAATGGAAGTTATTGAAATAACTAGCTATACTAGAGAAGAAAAATTTAATATTGCTAAGGGATATCTTATCCCTAAGCAGGTTAAGAAAAACGGTTTAAAAGGAACACAGATAAGATTTGATAAAACTGCTATTTATACCTTGATAGATTCATATACAAAAGAGGCTGGTGTTAGGAGCCTAGAAAGAAAAATTGCTTCTCTATGTAGAAAAGCAGCTAAGGAAATAGTTTCACAAACTGCTAAAAGAGTGGTATATACAGAAGGAAATATTGAAGAATATTTGGGTGGAAAAAAGTATCTATCCGATTTCATGAGTAAGAAGGATGTTATCGGTGTGGTTAATGGTCTTGCTTGGACTTCAGTTGGTGGCGTAATTATGCCACTTGAAGTGATTGCATTGAATGGAAAGGGGAATATCGAGATAACAGGCTCACTTGGAGATGTTATGAAGGAAAGTGCAAAGATAGCAGTGAGCTATGTTAGAAGTGTTTATGATAAATACAATATAGATGAAAACTTTTATAAAGAAAAGGATTTGCATATTCACGCACCCGAGGGAGCTGTTCCTAAGAATGGCCCATCAGCTGGTGTTGCAATAGTTACATCCATGGTATCTGCGTTATCAAGAATCCCTGTGAGGAGCGATGTTGCTATGACTGGTGAAATCACACTACATGGCAAGGTTTTACCTATTGGAGGTTTAAGAGAAAAAACTATGGCAGCATATAAAGAGGGGATTAAAACAGTAATTATCCCAGAGGGAAACAAGGGAGATTTATCTGAAATTGAAGATGTGGTTAAGGATAACTTGGAGTTTAAATTTGTAAGCAATCTTGGTGAAGTGCTAGAGATTTCACTTATTAAAGAAAACAATAAAAATAATCCCGATGATTCTAAAGCTATTAATCCATAATTTTATAATATTTGGAGGTGATTTAATGAATTTTAATAATGCAAGGTTTTATGCTTCTTATGGAAGGTTCTCACAAATACCTCCTTGTGAGAAAATTGAAATTGCTTTTGCAGGGCGTTCTAATGTTGGAAAATCAACTCTAATTAATAAGATTTTTAATAGAAAATCCTTAGCTAGAGTGAGTTCAGTACCTGGCAAAACTGCAACTATTAATTTTTATGAACTAGAGAATGTGTATTTTGTAGATTTGCCTGGATATGGTTATGCAAAGGTTTCAAAGATGGAAAAACAGCGTTGGTCGAAGTTAATTGAAGGGTATCTCAATTCCAATAGGGATATAAGGCTTGTGTTTATGCTTATTGATATGCGACACTCACCATCAGCGGATGATATTACCATGGTAAATTATCTTATTGATATGGGGTTGCCATTTGTTATTGTGCTTACAAAATCGGATAAGCTTAATAAAACTCAAAGGGAAAAGCGTATGAGAAGTTTTGAAGATGAAATACCATATTTCGATGAAATCACTGTTGTTCCGTTTTCCTCCCAGAACTTTGAGGGGGTTGAAACCTTGAGAAAAATTGCTGAGGAGATAGTCAATAACGATGAGATAGATGGGTAAATTGATGGTGGAAATAACAGCATATTTGTTTATAATAATAATTTAAATTGACATGCTATTTATGAAAGGAATGTGAATATGTTTGTATCAGAAAACTTATCAATAAATGAAAAAGGACATCTGACAATAGGGAAAATCGACACAATTGAACTTGCAAAGGACTTTGGTACTCCTTTGTATGTAATGGATGAAGCATTGATTAAAAAGACATGTAAAAACTTTAAAGATAGCATTGATAGATATTACGATGGTAAAGGCTTGGTTTGCTACGCTAGCAAGGCATTCAGTTGTCTGTATATGTGCAGATTAATGTCACTGGAGGGTATGGGGCTTGATGTTGTATCGATTGGAGAGCTTTATACTGCTATGAAGGTGGGATATGATGCTGAGAAGATTATATTTCATGGTAATAATAAAACTGATGAGGAACTTGAGTATGCAATTGAATCAAAGGTTGGCAGAATAGCTGTTGATAATATTTATGAATTAGAAAGACTTGATAGAATTGCTAGGGATAAAGACATTTCTATTGGTATAATGCTTAGAATTAAGCCAGGCATTGATGCTCATACCCATGAATTTATTAGAACTGGTCAGATTGATAGCAAGTTTGGGTTTGCTCTAGAAACTGGGGAAGCTTTTGAGGCTGTTACAAAAGCAATTGAGTGCAAGAACATTGAATTAAAAGGTTTGCATTGCCATATTGGTTCACAGATATTTGATGTTAAGCCGTTTGAACTTGCAGCATCTGTTATGATGGATTTTATAGCTAAGATTAAAAATGAGCTTAACTATGAAATTGATGAACTTAATCTCGGCGGTGGATTTGGTATAAAATATGTGGAAAATGACAAACCCTCTCCACTTGATACTTATATGGAAGTGATTTCAAAGGTAATTAAAACAAAATGTAACGAACTTAATATAAAGCAACCATTTATTATAATTGAACCAGGTCGTTCTATTGCGGCGCCAGCTGGCATTACTCTTTATACGGTGGGTGGAATTAAAGATATACCTAATATTAGGACATATGTTTCCGTAGACGGAGGTATGAATGATAATCCAAGATATGCCCTATATCAATCTAAATATGATGTGGTTGTAGCAAATAAGGCTGGCGTTGATAAGACAAAAAAGGTAACTATAGCTGGAAAGTGTTGCGAAAGTGGGGACCTTATCGGTGAGGATATGGAGATACAAGATGTTGAAGTAGGGGATACCATTGCCGTTCTTGCAACAGGAGCATATAATTATTCTATGTCATCGAATTACAATAGAATTGCAAAGCCAGCGGTTGTCTTTGTTAATGAAAATAGAGCACATGTTGTAGTAAAAAGAGAAACATTGGATGATATTATTAGAAATGATATTGATGTTTAAGCAGGATAATATTTAAAAGGTAAAAAAACAGCAGCCTAGTCCTATTCGACTAGAGTTGCTGTTTTAATCTTATTCATTTCTAATTTTTTTACCTTATTTTTTTTACGCTTAAACATTGATAGATAAGGAGCAAAGAATTCCATAATGGCACAGTATTTATCAATTAAAATTATAACATACGTTTCTTTATATTTTGGCAATGCAAGGGTAAAAGGCCACATATGTTTTAGAATAATATCCTTTTCGATATGATTTATTTCAAATCGTTCAGATGCATTCTGCAAGGCAATTTGAGGATGCCTCCCAATATGTCGTTTCTCGCCAGTTTTACGTATATATTCTTTTCGGTTATAGAAAAACAAATCATGTAAAAGTCCAGCCCTTGCAGCTGCTCTAGCGTTAAAATTAAATTTTTTACAGAATAGATAATTATAATATGAAACATTTAATGAATGTTGAAATCTTGTAGTTGATAAATGGTGTTGGAAGTTTTTTAATTGTTGAATTTCATCGCTATAAATAATATCTTCTACTGCTTTAAAATATAAATGTTCTTTAAGATTTTTTTTAGAACATATTGCCTTCAGCATTAATACACCCCATATATAAAATAATTAATATGTTTATATTATAATAGAAAACCATGAACAAGGTATGAACAAACTATTAATTTTGCAGTCCAAACATAATTTTTAAATAAAATCCCCTCTATAAAAAAGAGGGGATTTGTTTATTAAATAATACTCAAAAGTACACCAGCAGCTACGGCTGAGCCAATAACACCAGCGACGTTAGGACCCATCGCATGCATTAATAAGAAGTTTGTCGGATCAGTTTCTGCACCAACCTTTTGTGATACCCTTGCAGCCATAGGAACAGCTGAAACGCCAGCAGAACCGATAAGTGGATTAACCTTTCCGCCGGTAGCCTTATACATAATCTTTCCACCAAATACACCACATGCAGTTCCAAGTGCAAATGCAATAACGCCAAGCAGAATAATTTTTGCAAAATTAGGATTTAAAATATTTTCTGCCTTAGTAGTCGCACCCACAGAAACACCTAAGAAAATAGTAACAATGTTCATAAGTTCATTTTGTGCAGTTTTAACAAGTCTATCGCAAACTTCACTTTCTTTCAGGAGGTTTCCAAACATAAGCATACCAACCAGAGGAGCAGCAGATGGAACAAGAAGTGCAATAATAAGTGTTACTGCGATTGGGAAAACAACTTTCTCAGTTTTTGAAACAGTCCTAAGCTGTTCCATTACGACTGCACGTTCTTTTTTTGTAGTCATAGCCCTCATAATAGGGGGCTGTATAATTGGCACTAATGCCATGTAAGTATAAGCTGCAAGTGCTATTGTACCTGTTGTAACGGAGCCACCACCTGTTAAAAGCTTACTTGAAACATAGATAGCAGTTGGTCCATCAGCACCACCAATAATGGCAATTGAACCTGCCTGTGCAGCGTTGAATCCTAAAATTGCGGCTCCTGCAAATGTGAAGAAGATACCACCCTGTGCCGCTGCTCCAAGTAAAAAGCTTTTTGGATTAGATATAAGAGGTCCGAAATCCGTCATACAGCCAATTCCAAGAAAAATCAAAGGTGGGAAGATTTGAAGCTTGACACCAAGATAGAGTATATCAAGCAGACCGCCTTCCTTAAGCACGGCACCAACGCTAAAAGTTTCAGAATTAAACAGCTCTGGATTATACATTCCAGCGTGTGGAAGGTTAGTTAAAAACATACCAAATGCGATTGGCAATAAAAGCAGTGGTTCAAATTTTTTCACTATAGCTAGGTAGATAAAAACAAATGATATTAAAATCATAACTATAGATCTCCACCCCAGAGCGTATAAACCACTTTCTAACCAAAGATCTTTTATTGTATTAACAAAAATATTTAAAACCTCATTCATAACAATACCATAATACCCTTTCAAAGAAATTAATTATAAAACCACCTATTATATTTTAGAGTCTAAAACGGAGTGGTATTTTCATGTAACCCAGCCATCGCCCAAGCAGATCTTACTGAAGAAATGTTTTTTGCTGGCTTAATTGATTTAACCTTATATGTTTTACCATCGTTTAGGCTCATTGATGCAATTACAGCAGAAATAACAGCGACCACCTCATCTTCATCAGAATCTACCTGTGGCAAGGATGTTACTGCCTGAACATTATTTTGTGCTTTGCTTTTGGCTGGTGTAACATTTTTTTTTACATTAGTTGTTTTTTGACTAAATAATTTACCTTGAATTGAAAAGTATATTATTAATAGAATAAGTGCTAAAAATACAACAACCAAGCCTGTAAGAACGACGGATATAATATCAGTATAATTCATTTGAATCCCCTCATCTCTTTATCAAAATTTAATAACATATAAAATTATTATATACTATTATGAGTTTTTTTGCAATACATATTTAAAATAAGATTTAAATATTATCCAACCGTACAGTTATTGGATAAGGTTGAAATAAAATGTGTAAACGTCACAAATAGGCTGTAATATTAAAAGGCTTAAAATATAAATTTAAATCTTTAAATTATTTCTTCCTTATTAAAAAAACTTACTGCGATAAAGTCTAATATATTTGATAAAACTAAAGGAGCAAAAATCTTTATTGTTTTCGTAAATTATAGTATTGTAATGAAAGGATAAATATGATATAATTATTACAATTATTATGATGTAAAGAATAATAATGCAAATCTAATATAAAGGCTATTACATTATTTGACTGAGTATTCATGTTCAGATAATGCACACTATATAGTATTAAGGAGTGATGTTTGTGCTTATCATAGAAAATCATATTGGTAAAATAACCATTTCTGAGAAATATCTTTCTGACTTGATTGGATATACCATAACTAATTGCTTTGGCGTTGCTGACATGAATTCAAGTAGCCCCATTGATGCTTTATATGCACTCTTTAAGAAAAAGAAAAGTGGTAATAAAATCAGTAAGGGTGTAAGGGTTACTACAAAGGATAATAAACTAATTGTTAATTTGCATATTACTGTTGCTTTTGGAACAAATATCTCTGTTGTGACTAAGAGTATAACGGATAAGGTTAAGTTTGCAGTCGAGGAAGCAACTGGAATGGAAGTTTTAAAGGTAAATGTCTTTATTGATAATATGAACACATAGCACTTTATAATTTAATAAAGCAATTAATAATGTTGGGCTTTTCTCCGCAGAGGAATAGCTTGACTGGTGAAAATATATAATATATTAAGATTTATCTGCGGGGGGAGAGGGATATTGTGATTAATGGTAGCTTGCTAAGGGATGCAATAATTTCAGGTGCTATCAGCATTGCGAACAAAAAACGTGAAATTGATGAGCTAAATGTATACCCTGTTCCTGATGGGGATACAGGTACAAATATGTCTGCAACAATGAGTGCTGCTGCTAGGGAATTAAATTTGCTTGATGATTCTGTAACAGTTTCACAGGCATCTGAAATTGCTGCTTCAGCACTTTTAAGAGGTGCTAGGGGGAATTCAGGTGTTATACTATCCTTGCTTTTTAGGGGGGTCTCAAATGGTTTGAATGGATTGAAAACTGCTACTTGTGAGGATATGGCGAATGCTCTTGAATTGGGTGTTGCGGCGGCATATAAGGCTGTTATGAAACCGACGGAGGGAACAATATTAACTGTTGCTCGGCTTGCTAGTGTGAAGGCGAGGGAAGTTTCAAAATCGACTAATGATGTGGCTTTGCTTTGGCAAGAAGTTTGCGATGAGGCATCTGCTACACTTGATAGAACTCCTGATATGTTACCAGTTTTGAAGAAAGCAGGGGTTGTTGATGCAGGGGGCAAGGGGCTTCTTGTAATATTTGAAGCTATGCTTGAAGTGTTTAAGGGTGGAGAGATTATAAAAGCTGAGAATGATTCAGCTATTTCAATTAAAAGTCATGAAAATATTAGTACTGCTGTTGGGGATGTTGATGATGTGGTAATCACATTCACATACTGTACAGAATTTATTATTAATAAAAAAGAGGATGGGAAGGATGCATCCGTCCTTAGAGCTTATCTTGAAACAATTGGTGATAGCATGGTCGTGGTTGAGGATGATGAAATAATTAAGATACATGTGCATACAGACCATCCAGGTAAGGCATTAGAGAGAGGTTTGCAGTTTGGGGCGCTTGTAGATATTAAGATTGAAAATATGCGTGAACAGCACCAAAGTAGAGTTCGTGATAATAAAATTAAAGCGATTCAGGAATTTGTACCAGTCAAACCTGAAAAGAAGTTCGGATTTGTTACTGTTGCAATGGGAAGCGGAATAGAAGCAATGTTTAAGGACTTGGGTGTTGATGTTGTTGTATCAGGTGGACAGACCATGAATCCATCAACTGATGATATCTTGAGGGCGATACATTCAACTCCTGCTGAAACAGTATTCGTACTACCGAATAATAAAAATATAATTATGGCTGCTGAACAAGCGATTAAGCTTGCAGATAGAAGTGTTTGTGTGTTACAAACTAGGACTATACCGCAGGGAATTTCAGCTATGCTTGCGTTTGATGAAACCCTTGATTTTATAGAGAACAGAATTATGATGACTAAGGCTATGGAGAGAGTTTCTACTGGGCAGATTACTTTTGCCGCAAGGGATTCTGAATATGAGGGATATTCAATTAAGAAGGGTGAAATACTTGCACTTGATAATAGTAAACTTGCTTTTACTGCCAAGGACGTAACTAAGGCTGCTATGAAGTTAGCGAGAAGGTTGGTTAAGAGTGATACAAATTATATAACTCTCATTTATGGGGCTGATGTTACTGATGAGAATGCTGAAAAGCTTCAGACGATGCTCCAATCACGAGTTGGTGATAAAATAGAAGTTATGTTATTGAATGGTGGTCAGTCCATTTACTACTATATAATTTCTGTAGAGTAGTGGCGAATAAAACACAAAGTTTTTGGTTAAGCTTTTTTCAGTGGCAAACTGCCACCTGTATTTTTAGTACAGTGAATTTTAAGCAAACCAATTCAACTTAATTAAGTGGTATTATTTAAACACAAATATGCTAATATAAAAGTTTTTGGTTAAGTTTTTTTTAAAAAGCTTAGCGGAGTTTGAGGCGGCAGTCTCATGCCGATAGGCTTGCATTTAGCAGAGTTTGAGGCGGCAGCCTCATGCCGATAGGCTTGCATTTAGCGGAGTTTGAGGCGGCAGCCTCATGCCGACAGGTGATTAGTGTTCTGCACGCTGATAGGCAAATAATAGAAAGGGTTTGAATTAGAAATGAATAAGATTCCGTATAAGATTTATTTATCAGAAGAGGAGATGCCTAAGCAGTGGCATAATATCAAGGCAGATATGAAAGAAGTTCCTGAACCATTTGTTAATCCTGCGACAGGCGAATATTGTACGCCAGAGGATTTGGCACCTGTTTTTTGTGAGGATTTGATTTCTCAGGAGTTTAACACTACTGATAAATATATAGATATACCTCAAGAGATTCAGGATTTCTATAAGATGTTTCGCCCATCACCATTAATAAGAGCATATAACTTAGAAAAAGCATTAGGTACACCTGCTAAGATATATTATAAATTTGAGGGAACAAATACATCTGGTTCTCATAAGCTAAATTCAGCAGCGGCACAGGTATATTATGCAAAAAAACAAGGTTTAACACATCTTACAACGGAAACGGGTGCGGGTCAATGGGGAACTGCTCTAGCTATGGCTTGTGCGTTCTATGATGTCGATTTGACTGTTTATATGGTTAAGGTTTCTGCTGAACAAAAGCCTTATAGAAAAGGTGTAATTGAAACTTATGGCGGAAAGGTAATTCCTTCACCATCTGATACAACGGAGATTGGAAGAAAGATTCTTGCTAAAAATCCTGGTACAGGTGGCTCGCTTGGATGTGCAATTTCTGAAGCTATGGAGGTAGCCGCAAAAACTGAGAACTGTCGTTATGTGTTAGGAAGCGTACTTAATCATGTGGTTTTACATCAATCTATTATTGGTATGGAAACAAAAATTGCTTGTGAAAAATATGATATAAAACCTGATATAATCATTGGTTGTGCGGGTGGGGGTTCAAATCTGGGAGGTTTGATTTCGCCATTCATGGCTGATAAAATTAATGGTAAAAATGATATACAATTTATTGCTGTTGAGCCTGCGTCATGTCCATCACTCACAAGGGGTAAGTTTGCTCTTGATTTTGGCGATACTGGTCAAACAACTCCTCTTATGAGAATGTACACGTTAGGAAGTGGATTTATGCCATCCCCAAACCATTCAGGGGGGCTTCGTTTCCATGGTATGTCACCGATTGTTTCAAAATTATATCATGACAAATATATGGATGCTGTAGCTGTTGAACAAACAAGTGTATTTGCTGCCGCTTCTGTGTTTGCTAAAACTGAAGGTACATTGCCTGCACCAGAATCATCACATGCAATTCGTGTAGCAATTGATGAAGCATTAAAATGTAAGGAAACTGGTGAAGATAAGACAATAATCTTTGGCTTAACAGGTACAGGATATTTTGATTTGGCTGCGTATATGTCATATAATGAAGGAACTATGACTGATAGTATCCCTACTGAAGAGGATTTGCAGAGGGGCTTTGATACATTGCCAAAAATTTAAGTATAATTAAATTTTATTATATGGGGTAGATTTAATCTACCCCAATAATCTATTGATGACAAATATGAGGTGTTAGTATGACAAGACTTTTTAATAATATAAATAAACTAAAAGGTGTTGGTGAGAAGCGTACAAAGCTATATGAAAAACTCGGAATTACAACACCATATGAACTTTTACATCATTTTCCTAGGGATTATACTGACTATACGCAAATTACAGCTGTTATCGATGCACCGATTAATGAATACTCTGTACTAAAGGGTACGGTAGTAAAGAAATTAACTGAGCAACGTGCCCGTAGTGGTTTAATGATTTTTAAGGCAATTGCAAATGATGGTGAAAACGATTTTTTAATTGTAATATTCAATAATTACTACGCTTTCAATGAATTGAGGGTTGGTAAGGAATATTATTTTCATGGGAAGATTGTTGGCGATTTGCTTAAAAAGGAGATTAATTCCCCCCATATCATTTCAGGCGATTCGAAAGAACTTTTTCAACCGATTTATCCCTTGACAGAGGGGTTGACTGGAAAGATGATACAAACGAATATGAAAGCCTGTTTACAAGTTATGGAGAGCGAGCCGATTGAAGTTTTGCCGAATGATATAATTAAAGAAAATAATCTTTGTAGCCTAATGGAGGCAATAAGAAATATACATTTTCCGCAGAGTAAGGAAATGCTTGATAGGGCTAAAAGAAGGCTTGCTTTTGATGAACTGCTGAAATTGCAATTAGGTATGCTCATGCTAAAGGGTAGAAATAAAAAGAAATCAGCAATTAAAATGGATGGAGATGCTAATATGGGGAAGCTTTTTGAGGCATTCCCTTTTGAACTCACCAACGCACAAAAGAACGCCATATCAGAGATAAATGCTGATTTATGTCTTGACGTGCCAATGAATAGGCTTTTACAGGGAGATGTCGGTAGTGGTAAGACGGCTGTAGCTGCTGCGGCTTGCTATTTTGTGTATCTTAATGGTTATCAAAGTGCCTTGATGGCTCCTACTGAAATTCTCGCTACACAGCATTATAATACACTTTCTCAGTTCTTAGGGCCACTCGGCGTGGAAGTTTGCCTATTGACAGGTTCACTAACTTTAAAGCAGAAAAAAACTGTTAAAGAGCAAATTTTAAATGGTGAAATAGGGGTCGTTGTGGGAACTCATGCCATAATTCAGAAAAGCACAATATTCAAAAAGTTAGCACTTGTTATCACAGATGAACAGCATCGTTTTGGAGTTGCACAACGTGCAGCACTCGCCGAAAAGGGGGGGAGCCCCCATAAGCTTGTAATGTCAGCAACACCAATTCCAAGGACTCTTGCACTGATTATTTATGGTGATTTGGATATATCAATATTGAATGAATTACCAAAGGGTAGGGTAAAGATTGAAACATTTGCTGTAACAGGTAAACTTAGGGAGAGAGCATATAATTTTATTAGGGAAAGACTTGATGAGAAAAAACAGGCATATATTGTTTGTCCAATGATAGAAGACAACAATAATGATTTAACCGCTGTAACATCTTACGCACAAGCATTACAAGACAATGAATTTCGTGGTTATAATGTAGGATTGCTACATGGCAGGATGAATTCAGCCGATAAAGAAAGCGTTATGAATGATTTTCGTAATGGCAGGATGGATTTACTTGTAAGCACAACAGTTATTGAGGTTGGGGTTGATGTGCCAAATGCTGTTGTTATGATGATAGAAAATTCGGATAGATTCGGACTTTCACAACTTCATCAGCTTCGTGGGCGTGTTGGCAGGGGTAAGGCTCAAAGTTATTGCATTCTTGTAACAGATAATGCCAATGAAGAGGTAAAACATAGGCTTAGGATTATGAGTAATACTACTGATGGTTTTAAAATATCAGAGGAGGATTTAAAACTAAGGGGTCCTGGAGATTTTTTTGGCGAAAAACAGCATGGTTTACCGCAACTCAAAATTGCAGATATTGCTGGAGATATGGAGCTTATGAGGATTACACAGATAGTAGCAAGGGAGATTATTGCTGAAGATTCGGAGCTGAAGCTACCTAAAAACAGTGGGCTTAGAATAGAGGTAATAAGGCTTTTTGGTGGGAGTGGAGAGAATAGTTTAAATTAGCATCCCTGTGAAAACCATTAAAATATAACTAAATAATGTTGATTAATTATACAATATGCATAAAAAGATAAATTATCATAAAAAAGTATTGACATTTCCAAGCTTGTATGATAAAATAAATAAGTCGCTAAATAAGATATATTTTTTTAGCTGATGGTTGGGAGCATAGCTCAGCTGGGAGAGCATCTGCCTTACAAGCAGGGGGTCACAGGTTCAAGTCCTGTAACTCCCACCACACGCGGCCCGGTAGTTCAGTTGGTTAGAATGCCAGCCTGTCACGCTGGAGGTCGACGGTTCGAGCCCGTTCCGGGTCGCCAATTCAATAAGTCACGCTGGCGTGGCTCAATGGCAGAGCAGCTGATTTGTAATCAGCAGGTTGTTGGTTCGACTCCGATCGCCAGCTCCACGTGGAGGGATGCCCGAGTGGCTAAAGGGGGCGGACTGTAAATCCGTTAGCTGAGCTTTCGATGGTTCAAATCCATCTCCCTCCACCACAATACCTTATTGTATGCGGAACATTGACAACCTCAAACAGGAGTGCAAAAGATGCGCAAGGTAGACTTTGCCGAGGAGTCGTTTGCGGAAGTGGCTCAGTGGTAGAGCATCGCCTTGCCAAGGCGAGGGTCGCGAGTTCGAATCTCGTCTTCCGCTCCATACCGTGCGGATGTAGTTCAGTGGTAGAACTTCAGCCTTCCAAGCTGATAGCGTGAGTTCGATTCTCATCATCCGCTCCATTTTTTAGCCGTTTCGGCTACTGTAAGTTTGGGCCCATAGCTCAGTAGGATAGAGCAACGGCCTTCTAAGCCGTGTGTCTGGGGTTCG
>JAAYSW010000010.1 GCA_012523875.1 Clostridiales bacterium | reverse complement strand
ATGGCGGGTGCATATGCTAAGGCACTTTCAAGCATGACTGGTCTTATAATAACCCTATCTACCCCCTCTATATGTGTAGATATGGCTGGAGCAATCCTTAGTGTACCTGCAATTGAATTCGCAAATATTGGGGACAAGGTTCTATTTATTGAGGATTCATTTGGGATAGGAAATGAAGTTGCTAATAGTAATATGATTTTGGTTCCAGAGATGTCCTCACTGAACAGGTTGTTTAAAAAATTGGGAGTAGGTATCTGATATGAGCAAAATGATCAATGTCGGTATTTCTGATCTCAATATTGCTAAAGTTCCTGATATTCTTGTTACATATGCATTGGGTTCATGTGTGGGAATTTGCCTACATGATCGAAGTAACGGCATTGGTGGTATGGCACATATAATGCTACCATATAGCAAGGAGGTGAGGAATCCGAGTTCACCCATAAACCTTAGGAGATATGCTGATACTGGAATTGCGGAACTGCTACAGATGATGATAAGGAATGGTGCAAAGTTTCCTAGCATTACTGCTAAAATTGCTGGTGGAGCACAAATGTTTGAGACGAAGATTAATACATTTAATATTGGTGAACGAAATATTGAAGCAGTAAAAAAAGTGCTTTCTGTTAATGGGATAAGGATAATTGCAGAAGATACTGGACAGAACTTTGGGCGTACAGTTTTTTTTGATATAAAAACTGGTGAGATGCAAGTTAAAACAGCATCTAGTAGGCTCGTAATTCTTTAGCCTTTCAAAATACATTTAAATTATATAAGCCGTAAAATCATTGATGGTAATGATTTTACGGCTGCTTTTATTTACTCATAAATTCAAATGCTTGTAAATCTTCCTCGTTAAGCATTTTCATTGCATTAAGCAACATAATTATTTTGGAATTCACACGTCCGATTCCCTCAATAAACCTTGTACTCCTATCGGTAGTAATTGCAGGTGCGGCTGAAATATTCTCCTTGCTAATATCAATAACTTCATCGACAGTATCGACAATGAAACCTATTTGTATTTCCCTTATATCAAGAACAATTATACAGGTACGCTCGGTATATTCTATTTCAGGCTTATAAAAACGAAGACGCACATCAATGATGGGAACAACATTATTGCGGAGGTCTATTATTCCCTTTGCATAGGTTGGAAATTCTGGTATTTGGGTAATGGGTTGAATCTCGATAATTTCACGAACATCCTTAATTGGAAAGGCATAATACTGATTATCAATTAAGAAGGTAAGATATTTATCAATATCCAAAACAATATCTTCATCTTTTTCTTCAAATCTCTCTAATATACTGCTCATTTATATCCTCTTTTCTGTAAAGCTTAATCACACATAGAAAGTTTTTTGCATATAACTTCACTAATTTTATTAAGTGGTGTTTGCACACTGCAAGCACCAAGATTATGTGCTACCATAGGCATACCATAAACTACAGATGTTTCCTTGTTTTGCCCGATGGTATATGCCCCTGCATTACGCATTTTAAGCAATCCAGTAGCCCCATCCGACCCCATGCCAGTCATGATAACACCGATAGCATTTTTACCAGCAACATCGGCAACGCTATTAAAAAGCACATTAACTGATGGACAATGTCCTGAAACCTTTTCACCAGAAAAAACTCTAACATAATAACCAAGTGAATCTTTCTTTAATTCCATATGGAAATCCCCAGGAGCGAGCAATGCACAACCATCTTTTAGACGATCACCATTTACTGCTTCTTTAATTTCAATTGCACAGATTTTATTAAGCCTTTCCGCAAACATTTTTGTAAAAACGGGAGGCATATGTTGCACAATAATAATTGGCGGGCAATGTTTTGGCATATCTGTTAGAACAATCTGTAAAGCATCTGTTCCGCCGGTGGAGGTACCCATTGCAACTACCATTTTATTATTAACTTTTCGACCACGTGCTAGATTAGCTATGGATGGTAATCGTGTTGTGGACTTAATAATATTTCGTACCTTTGCTTGTGATGCCGTTATAATTTTATTTTTCAAATCATTGGCAAATTCCTGCATATCATCAGGTGATTTTATAACAGGTTTTTTTACATAATCAACAGCACCCGCATCCAAAGCATCCAGAGCCATAATTGGTGCAGAAGAGCAGATAACTGTTGGTATAGGATACTGTGGAATTAATTTTTTAAGAAAATGAATCCCATTCATCTTAGGCATTTCGACATCAAGTGTCATTACATCAGGGTGAAGCTCAAGAATCTTATCACGAGCCTCAAAAGCATCACCTGCTTTTCCTACAATTTCAATGGTATCTCCATATGAAAGCAGTTTTGCAAGTGTTTCCCTAAAAAGTATAGAATCATCAACGATTAATACCCTTATTTTTCGGTTATTCATATTTACCACCACCAGAGTTCCTTTAACAGATATTCTAATATATTATTATGTTATTTCAAGTTGTTTAGCTTGATTTGTTTTTGATATATAGCGGGTTTAATATAGGTATAATAATAATTCCTAGGAATGCTTTCAGCATGCCCTATAAATAGATACCCCTTGTCCTTGGTCACATCATAAAACCTTTTTACAAGTGAATTTTTTGTATCCCCCTCAAAATAAATCATTACATTTCTACAGGAAATAAGGTCAAAAGGTTTTTTTGTTATAATATCATCCATGAGATTAAATTGTTTAAACACAACTTCTTTGCGGATATCGTCAGAAATACGGTAACTATCATCACCATGTTTAGTAAAGTATTTGGTACGCCAAATTGCAGGGAGCGTACTTACTGATTCCCCAGAATAAATACCAATCCTTGCTTTTGCTAAAACATCGGTAGAAATATCAGTAGCAAGAATTCTTAAATCCCAATTCTTTTTTCTTGTACCAAAATATTCATCAATCACCATAGCCATTGTATAGGGTTCTTCACCAGTTGATGATGCTGCACACCATATCCGTGCATCCCTATCCTTTACAGTGGCTTCAATATGCGGTAGTACGACTTGTTTCATATATTCGAAATGCTCAGGTTCTCTTAGAAAATAGGTGTGATTAGTTGTAAGTTTATTGACAAGGGTAGACATTTCCTTGCCACTTTTATCATTGAATACATTGTTTAAATATGTGGTATAGTCCGTAAAACCTCTTTGATGTAAAATATGAGAAAGTCTACCCTCTATCAGCACACGTTTTTTTATAAGATTAATACCATAATTATTTCGCATAAAGCTAACAAGGCGGTTAAATTCTTCATCTTTTAATTTAAGCTCCATCCCTGTCACTCCATAACAAGCTTCCTAACATCAAGAAGCAGTTTTATTTCATCATTAGACTCTATTATACTGCGAATAAATTGATTTGAACTATTTTGATTATTATCGGGTGTTGAAGAAATTTCACTTGGTTTAACGGTAATAACCTCCCTAACCCTATCAACGATAAGCCCAACAACAATCTCACCCAATTCAACAACAATAATACAGGTTCTGTCGTCATATGGGATTTCGGGTATGCTAAATCTATTTCTAACATTAATTACAGGTACCACCTTGCCCCTAATATTAATGACTCCCTTAATATAGCTAGGAACTCTAGGAACTATGGTGATAGGTTGTATTCCGATTATTTCGGTAATATATTGGATTTCCACACCATAAAGCACACGGTCCACTGTAAACATTAAAATTTCTCCACCATCTGTGTTAAACTGAGCTACCAATTCATTGTAAAGCTCTTCATTCATATTTATACCTCCATATTATTGCTCATGAATGATGTTGTTAATATCAAGTATTATAGTAATACTTCCATCACCAAGAATAGTACATCCTGCCATTCCATTTTGCTTTACATTATAGCGATTAAATAAAGGTGAGAACGGCTTAACAACAACCTGTTGTTCGCCAATAAGTTCATCAGCTAGAAGACAAGCAAGTTTGCCACCGCCCTCAACAAGAATAACCATTCCATCAAAAACATCAGTGGATTTAGGGGTAAGCCCATAATATTCATATAGGCGTATAAGTGGATAACACTTCCCCCTAATCATGACCATTTCTTCGCCTGACACATCACGTATGAGTTGATTTTGGTTTAGTTTAAATGATTCCTTTACGGAGTTGATAGGTATAGTAAAGATTGATGTTCCAACTGAAATTTCAATACCTCCAACTATAGCAAGTGAGAGTGGAATTTTTACAATAAAGCTAGTACCAACGCCATCCTTACTATCGACAGAAACAGTACCACCGATTTTCTCTATATTCTTACGCACAACATCCATTCCAACACCACGCCCAGAAAATTCAGTAACTTGTTCGTTAGTTGAAAATCCAGGTTGCATAATCATATTGAAAATTTCTTTATTAGTATATTCGGATTCAGGCTTTGTAAGTAACCCGTTTTTCTTTGCCTTTTCAAGAACCCTTTCGCTATCTATTCCTGCACCATCATCCGCAACAACGATTATAACTTCACCAGAAGCATTATATGCTGATAAAGTAACTGTACCCTTCTCAGGTTTGCCAAGTTTAATTCTTTTCTGTGGATCATCTTCGATGCCATGGTCCATAGAGTTTCTAACCATATGCATAAGTGGGTCATTAAGGTTATCGATTACACCCTTATCAACCTCAGTTTCTCCACCTTCAAAAACAAGATTAACATCCTTATTAAGTTTTACTTTCATATCACGGACAACTCTTCTCATCTTATTAAAAACACCCGAGAGAGGAACCATTCTTATTGACATTACAATATCTTGAAGTTCATCAGTAAGTTTTCTAAGCTGTCTTGCAGATTTATGGAAGCTATCAAGTTCTAATCCCTTTAAATCCGCACTTGAGGTTACCATAGCTTCAGTGATGACAATTTCACCAACCATATCAAGCAATTCATCTAATTTATTCAGATTCACGCTTATAAGGTTTTGTTTGCCCCTTGAGCCTTGCGTTTTTGAGAGAAGATTATTAATTTGGTCAGCACTTTTCGGTATATCAATCTTTTCCTTTGCATCATCTTTTGATTCAGCATCTTTAGTAGTTTCAACTTTAGTCTTAGTTTGATTAGAAATAGTTTCACTTTTTTCTATATCTATTGCTATATTTTCTTCTTCTGCGGTAGGTTCTAAATCAATATAATCTGGCAAAGCTTCGGCAAGATTATCCTCAATAACCTCATAAGATTTTACGCTGACTGAATCCTCAATAGCCTTAAATATAAACGATTCATCATTAAGGGGTTTGAATCTTATAATAAAACCATTATCAACAATAATTCTTGATGAATCGGGATTAGTTTCTATATCAGAAGGCTCATATTCAAGTTCCAAACAATCATCTTTAATCTTTTTAATAAGAAGAAGTGACCTAAGATTCTCCATTTCGCTATCATCATCAAAAAATACCCTTACAGAGATTATATTAGAATTATGGGTACTTGTTTCTATTTCAGAATCTTCTAGCGAAGTAGTCAATAACTGTTCAGGATTAGTTTCGCTACCTTCTTTAAGAATAGCCACAAAGGATTCGATCTTCTCAATATGTTCGCTAAAATCTGCTGGGGTATAATCTTCATCTTGAGCTATTTCAACTTCTGCTTTCAGCAAATCTGATGCTGTAAAAACTAAATCATAAAGTGTTCCAATAGATAAGATATAAGGTTTTTCCTCACGAATTATGAAGAACATATCCTCCATACTATGTGCGAGGGCGGACATATTTGAAAGCCCCATCATAGCGGAACTACCCTTAATTGTATGCATTATACGAAAAATTTCGTTAATATCCTCATCGCCGAAACCATTATTACTTTCTGTTTTAATGAGAATTTGATCGAGCTGTTCAAGGAGAGTAGTGGTTTCGTAAATAAATACTTCAACCATACTTTCCATTCCTGCTTCAAATCTTGCCATAGTTTCACCTACCCAAATATTAGTATAAAATAATTATTTATCATACATTTCATTTTAATAAGACTAAAAGAGTTTATAGAAAAATTAATACTTATCGTTTTCGCCTAAATCAATTTTAGGAAAATCTATATGTTTAGGGCTGGCTAGGGATGAGGGTTTTCTGTTTCTTGAATTTTTTAATCTAAACTCAGAAACGAGATTTTTAAGCATATCAGCTTGTCCTGATAATTCCTCACTAGCAGCAGCACTTTCTTCAGCTGTTGCTGAATTGGTTTGAACAACGGAAGAAATTTGTTCAACACCAGTATTAATCTGTTCGATAGATTGTGCCTGTTCATTTGATGCCACTAGAACATGTTCGATAGTTTCGCCAACAAGGTTTGATTTAGTTGCAACTACCTCAAGTGAGCCAGCAGCCTTTTCTGCTAAGCTTGAGCCATGTTGAACAGTTGCTATTGAATTTTCAATTAATGCTGTTGTTTGTTTTGCGGCATCTGCACTTTTTAGTGCAAGGTTTCTTACCTCATCAGCGACAACAGCGAACCCCTTGCCAGCAGTACCTGCCCTAGCCGCTTCAACAGCTGCATTAAGAGCAAGAATATTTGTTTGGAATGCAATATCATCAATAACCTTAATAATTTTAGCAATTTCATTAGATGAATTATTAATATCATTCATTGCAGCGAGCATATTATTCATTTCATTAGTGCTTTCAACTATAACATCAATAGTTTCATTTACATATTTTGTAGCGGTATTAACATTATCGGCATTTTCCTTAACTTGTACAGCAATTTCATTGATTGATGCTGAAAGTTCTTCAATTGAGCTAGCCTGTTCAGT
>JAAYSW010000064.1 GCA_012523875.1 Clostridiales bacterium | reverse complement strand
CTACCAAAAATATTTGTATGATTCATTTGCCTACGATTCTCCTTTAGAGAAAAAGAATATTATGGCTGATATAGAAAAAGTAGTTGTATATGGAAAGATACCACGTAGCAGTATTGCTATACCCATAATGACTGGTGGGATGTATAGCCCTGACTTCATGTATATAGTTAAAAAATCTACTGGTGAAAAAGTATTTAATATTGTAGTTGAAACAAAGGATGTAGAAGATAAAACTAATTTGAGGGACACGGAGGAGGTCAATCTAGAATGTGCAAAATTATTTTTTGAAATTCTATCGGAGGATGGGTATACGGTTCATTTTAGAAGCCAACTAAATAATAGACAGATAGCTCAGATTATTAATGAAGATTTAGGAGAGTAAAATTATAAATTGGGGTGTAATTTTGAAGCTTGATAAGATTAATATAAAGCACTATCGTTCAATAGGGAATATAACTTTAACATTGCCAAAAAATAAATCTTTAGTATTGTTTGAACCAAATAATGCAGGAAAATCAATTGTATGCTACAAATGAGCAATGTTCTACATGAGATATCTGAAAAACTTGAAATTATTGAGATGCTAGGGCAAAGCTAAATAAAGTAAGAGACTACATCAGAGGCTTTATACTTTCAATGTGGTCTTACTTCCACAAATTCATATATCTTTGTGAAGTCTACTGCTCTGTCTATTTTTTATCATTTTTCTAACCTCATCCTATTATACTATAAAGCATCAAAAAACCCAGCTTTCGCTGAGTTTTTTGATAGATTGAACGCTTCCCACTATGAGAAGCGTTTTCATTTATACAACTTATTGGAGGCGCCACCCGGATTTGAACCGGGGCTCAGGGTGTTGCAGACCCATGCCTTACCGCTTGGCTATAGCGCCGTAGATATTGGAGCGGATTACGAGGCTCGAACTCGCTACCTCCACCTTGGCAAGGTGGAGCTCTACCAGATGAGCTAAATCCGCAATGGCGACCTGAATGGGGCTCGAACCCACGACCTCTAGCGTGACAGGCTAGCGTTCTAACCAACTGAACTACCAGGCCAATTGTGGTGGGAACAATAGGGCTCGAACCTATGACCCTCTGCTTGTAAGGCAGATGCTCTCCCAGCTGAGCTATGCTCCCACAAAGTGTTGCTTGTAATTAAGCAACATAAAAATTATACTACAAATTAAAACATTTGTCAAGTCTTTTTAGAAAATAATTTTACTTTAAGAGATTGAGTAATTCTTGAGGGGAGAACTTGTATTTCTTTTCACAAAAGTGGCAACAAACTTCTGTTATTTCTTTATCCTTAGCAATCTCCATTATCTCTTTCTCACCAAGGCTAATAAGGACCTTCTCAGTTCTTTTTCTACTACAATCACATTTATATGCAACTTTAGCCTCATCTAGACCATTAGGATTAAGCCCTTCAAGAAGTTTTAATGAAATTTCTTCTGCAGTCATACCGATATCAAACATTTTACTAACAGGGGGAATTTTTTTTATGTTTTCTTCAAGGATATCAATTGTTTTTTCATCAGCAAAAGGCAAAAGCTGAACGAGATAGCCACCAGCAGATTTGACGGTTAAATCAGGATTAACAAGAACCCCCAAACCACAAACTGTAGGGATTTGTTCACTAATAGCATAGTAGCTTGCGACATCCTCAGCAATTTCCCCAGATACAATTGGAATTTGTCCAATATAAGGTTCCTTTAAGCCCAGATCCTTCACAACTGATAGGATACCATCCTTTCCTACTGCACCGGCAACATCAAGCTTACCATATTGGTTTAGGGGTAATTCGACAATAGGATTGCATACATAACTCTTTACATCGCCACTACTATTAGACACAGCAACCAAAGCACCTGTAGGACCTTTGCCATCTATTCTAAGAGTAATTGAATCATTTTTGCCTTTTAAACCATAACCCATTAGGGATGCAGCAATAGATAATCTTCCTAAAGCCGCAGTAACCACTGCTGAAGTTGTGTGTATTCTTTCTATTTCAGATACAATATCAGTTGCATCTATAACAGAAGACACAACTGAAGCGTCGGCTGAAATTGCTCTTTTTAACATTCCCATTATTTTACCTTCCTTGATACAAAAACTATTCTTTCACTTTTATAATTTGGTGAATTTAAACTAAAACCATCATAGTGTGCTAACACTTCAAAATTATTATTCATTAATGTCTTATCTAAATCAGCTATATCATAAGCTTTTTCAGAAAAGCTTTCGCTATACCTTATATATATATCCCTGTCGCCATCACGTTCAAAGAATTCTAAATCAATATTAACTTCATCTGTTTCATCTTGGTATGAATTGCTCCAAACGCAATAAACCTCATCTGTTTCAAAAATAAAAACATTATTAGCAAGCACCTCTTGGTGTTTATATTTTGTATTAACATCAAATATAAACAACCCATTAGGTTCAGAAAACAAAGATACTCTAGAAAAGACCTTGCTAATATCCTCTAAGTTATCCAAGTGATTTATACTATCAAGAACACAGATTGTTGTATCAACCGTGCCAAACATATCAATTTTACGCATGTCTTGATATATATACTGAATATTTAGATTATTTTCAATTTTCTTTTCAATTGCACAATTAAGCATTCCCTCAGAATTATCAATACCAATAACATCATAGCCTAGTTGAGACATTTTTTCAGAAATATTTCCCGTTCCACAGGCAAGGTCAAGAAGAATTCCCTTTTCTTTGCCATTAAATTTTTTTATTAGCGTATTAAAATACTCTGCTAAATCCTGATAATTTATATTTTCTGTTAACTTATCATAATAGCGTGCAAATATACTATAGCTATCTTTCATTTTTTTCTTTTAGCCTCTTAAATACTATTCCATATCCATCACTGCCATAGTTAAGGGAACGGTTTACTCTACTAATGGTGGCTGTACTTGCACCAGTTAAGCTAACAATATCACTATATACTTTTTGGTCACTTAGCATTTTTGCTACTTGTAATCTTTGAGAGAGTGCTTTTAACTCTAAAACAGTACATAAATCATCAAAGAATTTATAACATTCTTCAACAGTTTCAAGACATAAAATGGCTTCAAACAAATCATCCATGTTTTTATCTTTTAGCTTATCATTCATATTGATACCTCCAATTTTTTTTCAATTTTATTAATTATATTTTAGCACATTAAAACATAAAAGTAAAGCATAATTTGAAGATTCAATTTAAATTGGAAATAAGCACAATTTAGATATACAAGAAATATGCTTATCTTTATCTTTCTTGAATTGATTTTCTTCTTTATATTCAAAGTATTTTAATTTCAATTAGAAAATACATCCCCAACTCCTACACCATTTATAAAGAACTAAGTTTTTGTGTTTTTAATGAATAAAAAAAATTAAAGATGAAATAATAGTTTCAATGGAGCAAAAAAATATATTTGGCTCCTGTCAAAGCATATACCAAATCTTATCATTTGCCGCACAAAAGGATAAGATTTTGCTTTGATGTGCTGTGCGGGAGAATGGAGAATTTTATGTCTAATAATCAAAACCAAAAGAATCAAAAGAATCAAAAGAATCAAAAGAACCAGAACAACCAGAATAATCAAAAAAATCAGAATGAGCAAAACAACCAAGAAAACCAAAACGAATAATTACGCTTTCGTAAACTTAAAGGGTGGAATTAACACGATTCCACCCTTTAATTTATTATCCAACTATAAACATCGATTTTAATGTTGACCAAGTATTAGAATTTGCATCTTTATATATTATAAGTTCTTCCATAGTCCTAACATCCTTAGCAATTGCAATTACTTCACAAATTATCCCGCAGTACATATACTTTCCACCAACAATAATTTCAGCATCATACATGCTATTATGGCTTAAAATTTTTATAGGTTCATTCACAGTATCATTTTGAGTAATTATTGCTGAGGAGCATGCTGGAATCTTTATCTTTGCGGTATTATTTTCAAGGATGACAGGTATACCATTGAGGATATCAAAAAGGGGTTTAACATTAGTGTTGAATGAGAATTCAAACTCCTTATCTTCCAAATTCAAGGCAATATAAACTACTTGTCCATCCGATTCACGCTTGAAGAGCATCTGTTGATTTCTAATAGTAATTGTTTGATAGCTACCTGAGCTTAGTGCATGATATGTTTTGTGGATTTCACCAAGCTTTACAAGGTGATTATATATTTCTGAATTCGTTTTTGGCATTTTATGAATGTCTAAATTAGGTCTTAAATTATCATCAGAATTATTTTCTTTAACCCCAGCAACCCCATATTCGCTACCATAATAAATAGATGGGATACCTGGCATTGTGTAAAGCAGTGTATAGCAGTTTAAAATATGCTCTTTATTTTTAAGTGTGCTAATAATTCTATTAACATCATGGTTATCAAGAAAATTATACAGATGAATATCTTTATATATTCCACCATTTCCCTTTTGTCTATTTATAGAATAATCAATTTCAAAATAATTTTTATCATTATGGGAAGAATAAATGCCCTTATAGCACTCATAATTCGTAACACTGTCAAGCATTTCAGGATTTGCCCATCTAGTATAATCGCCATGGATAATTTCTCCCATAAGCCAAAAATCATGCTTTTTTGATTTGCAGAAACTTCTTACTCTTTTAAAGAAATCGAAATCAACGCAATCAGCAGCATCAAAGCGTATCCCATCAATATCAAATTCCTCAATCCAAAAGTTAATAACATCCATTAGATAATTACAAACATCAGGGTTTTTTAAGTTTAATTTAACAAGGTTATAATGTCCATTCCAACCTTCATAAGAGAAATTATCACCATAAGGGCTTTGTCCACCGAAGTGTAGATTATAAAACCAACCACAGTATGCGGATTCAGGACCCTTTTCTCGAATATCTTTAAATGCCCAAAAATCTCTGCCAACATGATTGAATACCCCATCAAGAATTATCTTTATGCCATTATCATGAAGTTCCTTGCAAATCTTTTTAAAAGATTCATTATCACCTAAGCGTTTATCAATAACCTTATAATCTATTGTATCATAACCATGTTCAACTGATTCAAAAACAGGTCCAAAATAAATTGCCCCAATATTGAGTTCCCTAAAACTATCAATCCAATCATAAATTTTATCAAGGCTATAAATAATGTCCTCGCTGTCATTAAACTTAGATGCTCCACAGAAACCAAGTGGATAAATATGATAAATAATTGTATCATCATACCAGAATGCCATAAAACAATTCGCCTCCTATTATATTTTACCTTCAAGATAGTATGTAGCTTCCATATCAGCAACACTTAAAGCGAAAGCCAAAGGAAACATTTCAAATGTATCACCAATTGCACGCTTATCCTCTGTTCCAGAAAACCCCATGTGATAGCGAATTGCAAAGGATTCCTCCCTTGAAAGACGCATAAATCCAGAAATTATGTAAACAGATTTTTCACCATGTCCATAGGGAAGTTTGTCATTAAATTCATATGTTGGTACCTGCCGCCAAACTCCATCTTCACCTTTAACATTCCTAGTCCCTTTTTTATATGTATTAACCTTACAAACATCATGTAATAGAGCAGAAATTGCGATGGTTTCCTCGCTATAATTCATATTATAGGTGGTTTTAACCCTATCACGGCTTAGATAATCCTTAAGGCAATGATAAACATTAACACAGTGCTCGACAAGTCCACCATCATATGAACCATGGAATCTTGTACTACAGGGTGCATAAAAGAAATCACTTGAATCGGATAAAAGGAATTGCAAGAGTTTATCCGCCCCCTTTCTAGTGATGTTTTCATTATATATACTTAAGAATTCTTCACGTTTAGTCATAGCTGCCTCCATATAAAATCTTTCTATATTTATTCTATCATATTTTCAGCTTAAATTCAAGTCAATTACTATATATAAGTAGTATGCAAATGCCGACAAATTTAGTGATATTATTTAGGATATGGTTTATTTGAATCTATAAAATCTTCGGCAATGTTGCCAAATAATATCTATCAATATTGTATATTATTATAAACTTTTTCAAAGAATTTTACTGTATACTTGCCAAAAAAAATATATATGTTATAATTAAAATATAATAATAATATTGGAGGAATAGATAATGCAAAAGTCAGTTAAAAGATCACTAGCAATTTTTTTAAGCTTGATTATCTGTATTATTGCTATACCAGTAACACTTGTTTCTGCTCAGGAGGCATCTTCAGGGGGATTAAGTTACTACAATACTGGTAGCGGAATAACAATTACAGGTTGCGATGAAAAGCTAAAAGAGGTAGTAATTCCTGATATGATTGGGGATAATCCAGTAAAAAGTATCGAAACACAAGCCTTTATCGGTTGCACAGAAATAACAAGCATAACCCTTGGGGCTAATCTCACAAGCATAGGAAATGGAGCATTTGCACCATGTATAAGCTTAGAAAATATTTTTGTTGATGAAAACAATGATAGGTTTAGTGAAATTGATGGAGTTCTTTACAATTTTGACCAAACCAGATTAGTAGCTCATCCAGCATCAAAGGTGCAGGAAACTTATGTTATTCCAGATACTGTAACAGAAATTATGCCTAGAGCTTTTGCATGGTGTGGTTCAATAGATGAGATTATTATTCCTGATAGTGTTACAACTATAGGATATATGGCGTTTTTATCTTGTTCAAGCTTAACAAGTATTGAAGTACCTGATAGCGTTGTAAGTCTAGGTAATGAAGCTTTTTCATGGAATGAGAATTTGAAAGAAATAAAACTATCACAGAATATTGAGAGTATTGGTGATAGAATGTTTATTTACTGCTCAAACTTAGAAACAATTGAAATTCCTGTGGGTGTAAAAACTATTGGTAGAGAAGCTTTTGCATATTGTGAGAGCCTAGAAGATATTATAATTCCAGATAATGTTGAAAGTATTGGCGACAGAATATTCTCATATTGTTTTAATTTGAAAAACATAACGCTTTCAAATAATATTGAGAGAATTGGAGATAGAGCATTTTATTTCTGCGATAAATTAGAAACCATTGACATTCCAGTTGGGGTAACAGAAATTGCTGACTATGCTTTTGCATCTTGTGCAAGCCTTGCGGAGCTATCTATCCCTGAGGGAGTTGTAAGCATAGGTGCTAACGCATTTGCATGGTGTGTAAGCCTCACAAGTTTAGAAATTCCAACTAGTACTCAAAAAATTGGTGATTCAGCATTTACACGTTGCACAGGTCTAACAGAGCTAGTAATACCTGAGGGTGTTGTGAGCATTGGGAGCTTTGCGTTTTCATCATGTAAAAATATTGAAAGTATAGTAATTTCAAATACAGTTGAAAAAATAGGCGAATACGCTTTCTATTCATGTGATAATGTGAATAGCATAGAAGTTCCTTCAAGCGTTACAGACATTGGATTTAGAGCTATAGGATACGGATATTTCTTGGAAGGGAAGAAGTGGGCACAAGCTGTTTATCCTAACTTTGCAATAATAGGTGATAAGGATACAAATGCAGAAGCTTATGCAGTTGCAAATGGTATTTTATTTGATGGTATTTACGAAAAGGGTGATCCTAATGGTGATGGGGTAACAGATATTGCTGATGTAATTAATCTTCAAAAAGTATTGGTTGGTACAGCAGAATTAACTCCAAATCAAGTTGTTGCATCTGATTTAAATAATGATGGTAAAATCGACATTTTTGATTTAATAATCATGAAAAAAATGATAACACAAGCATAAGATTAAAAGGATTTATTTCAAGAGCGGAATGGTTGGATTATAATTCAATCATTCCGCTTTTTGTTTTATAAGCAAAGGATGTTAAGGCATTGGTAACGGCGTCTTACCCATAAAAATAATTGTGTTTTCTAGCAAAAAATAAACTAATTAGTAGATATAGCATGATAAATATGGTATAATGTATGAAAAATGTTCTTGTTAATTTTATTAGGTGTAAATTTCCAAAGAAATAAAAATTATATTATTATGCAACCTTTTGGGCAGGTGCGGAGTTAGTATATTGAGGGGGGAAATTATTCGATGGCAATACAATCGTTTAAAACAGAGGATTGTATTGATGAGGTTTTTGATAAATATAAGGATATGGTCTTTAGACTGGCTTTTTCCTTAGTAAAAACCCGTTATGATGCAGAGGATGTTTGTCACGAAGTTTTTATGAGATATATCAAAAGAAATCAAGAATTTGAAAATGAAGAACACCGTAAGAAATGGCTAGTAAAAGTTACTGTAAATTGTAGTAAAAGTATTTTCTTGTCTTCATGGTACAAAAGGACTACTGGATTAGATGAAAGTTTATGCGTGTATTCTGATGAAGGAACATCGGAGATGAAAATAGATATACGTAATGCTTTATTGAAACTTCCCCAGAAATATAAAATAGTAGTGCATTTGTTTTATTTTGAGGAGATGACAATTAAAGAAATTAGTGAGGCTTTGAACATAAAAGAATCCACGATTAAAACACAGCTAAGAAGGGCTAGGGAACAGCTGAAAGTGCTATTGAAGGGAGGATTTTATGATGAATGAAATGAAAAAATATAAGGAGTATTATTCACAGATAAAACTTGATAATAATGTGGCAGAAAAAATAAGGGGAGATATGCATTCAGCAAAGGATAAAAAAAATAACCTCCCTAACCTTTATAAATTTAACCGCTATGCAGCAGTATTATCATGCTTGCTTGTATTGGTTACTGCTTTAGATAGTATTGGAGGCAGGACATATACTCTTCCCATGTATATTGTTGAGGATATCACCCAGGAAACAAGGATTGATGAAACAGAACCGGAAGTTTTAACAAACAATAAGGTTACCGAGCCCAAAAAAGATAGCGAAGAGGAGAGCTATATTACAACTACTATACCAGATGGGGATTCCTTCACAGAGCCTGTTACTGTTGTCCCAGGTATAGATGATGATAATGGAAGCAATGATCCAAATAGTGAAGATGCTGTCGACCCCCAGCAAGAAGATATTCAAACAACAATAAGGAATGAAACAACAACAAGACCAACTGAAAGTACAGGGACTTCAAGGGCAACAGCACCTACAACAAGTCCTACTGATAATACAGAAATCACAAGGGAAACCACTACAGTACAACCACCGCAAACAACGATAACAAGCATACAGACAACAATCGTTACTGCAGATCAAACAGGGTCAGAAACAGTTAGAACCACCCATAGAGAAACAACAGTTGTAGAGGGTACAACAATTGTTGAGGTTACATCAACTGTAGAGGTTACAGCAGAATCAGAAGAGACAATTAGCGAAGCAATAAACCAGTATTACATATATGTCCATGTTGAAGTGGAAAAGTCCACCAACAATAACTTATCTAAGGTAATTGATGAGAATACATATACAGGAATTGGTAAGTACTCTATTGTGGGGTGGGATATCTTAAAAGACAGCGATTCTAATTATATGCTCCAATTTGTTTTAGTGCTATCATCTCCAAATCTATTTAACACAAGTTATGCTACCTCATGGATAAAAAACAACCCTATTGAGGGGCAAGTATCTGTATTTTATTCAAATTAGTTAAAGGTTGATATTTATTAAAGTGATAAGCCAGATATAATAAAATTATCCCCATACCTGTAAGGGCATGGGGAAGGTTTTTATTTAATTAAGTATTACATCTAATGAAATTTCATTCAGCTTCCAGCGTCCCATAACGGGTTTATCCTTAGTTAAATCGTAATCTACCCAACATACCGTATTTGTAGAATACAGTAAAGCGATGCCCCTTCGCAAACCTTTTTGTAGTTTAGTTTTAGGATTGATAGAAAGCCAATTTGTCACTTTAATCATTCTAGAGTCCTTTCGATTTAAACATTCTGGTAGGCGACCGGATGAATTAGTAGAAAATCTATCACGTACGAGTAGGTCACGTAAAATTTCCTTGTCTATATTTGGTAGGGATGCACAAAATATCTGTAGCTTTGCTGTATAATCATCTAAAGGAATACCTTGCCCCTTTCCGGCCATTTTAGCAAACTCAGAGTAAAATTCAAAAGGGCTTAACCCACTTTCGCTTAAAACATAGTCTATTGTTAAATGAAACCGCCCACTATTGTACACCCTATCAAGTGCATCCTCTGTAAGATGCAACAAATCAAAATCTTTGACTGAAAGCCATGGAGTTTTTTTCACTTCATATGGAGCTAATTTATCATATTCACATGGATAATCATTGGGATTGTTTCGCATTTCACTACCATGAAGTAACTTTAAAAAGCCAAGTTGAAGCATTTGTGCCTTTAATTCATAAGCCTTGTTAAAACTCTCAATAAAAATATCTAGATTTTCAAATGGTAATCCTGCGATTAAATCAATATGAATATGCATATTTCCCATTGAAACAAGACGTTTAATATTGGATTGTAAGGTATTGATGTTAGTTTTACGCTTAACTGCATCTAGAGTTTTTTCATTAAAGGATTGTATTCCAATTTCTAACTGGATAGCCCCAATTGGCATCTGCTCAAGCAGAGAAAATGTTTCCTCATTTAAAATATCTCCTGCAATTTCACAATGAAAACACGTACCACTAGGGATTTCCTTCCCATATGAGCTTAAAATGAAGCGAAAAATTTTATTAGCGTGGGAGGGGTTTGCATTAAAAGTTCTATCAACAAATTTTATAGTTCGGGCATTACTGTTTGCAAGCTTTATTAGATCAGCAAACACTGTACTGAGATCAAAATAACGAGGTTTACCACAGTTTCCTGATAAACAATATGCACAAGAATATGGACATCCACGGCTTGTTTCATAATAAGCTATTCTACCATTAATTGCATCAATATATCCTGATGTAAGAGGGGAGGGGATTTCTTCTTTTGGCGTGATAGATGCGATTTGGTATATATTATTACCCACATCATGTCCACAAATTCCTGGGATTTCTTTGTACGATTGCATAGGTAAATACTTTTTTTCATCATGAAACAGAATAGATTTTAGAAAAAGTGGGAAGCTTTCCTCCCCCTCGCCAGCTAAAATATAATCTATCTGTTTATTATTCTTTAGCACATCCTTCGCACAATAGCTAACCTCGGGTCCACCTAATACGATAATAATATTGGGTAGCCTTTCCTTTAGTAAAGCACAAAGGGTAAGGGTTAGATTAATATTCCATATATAGCATGAGAATCCAATAATAGTAGGGGATTCGAGAATTATTCTCTCTACGATATCAATTAATGATTGATTAATATTTGCCTCTACAATTTTCACATGGCTATATAATTCCTCTGCATATTTTTTTATGCCTGCCTTAAGGCACCATGGGGCAGGTGATGCATGAACATACTTTGAATTTAGCACACAAAGCACTACTGTATTTTCCATATACCTCTCCATTCTAAGATAAAACCAAAACATATTAATAATAAGCTTGAAATAAATTTCTGTATTTAATTATGACAGGGGGAATAATATTTCTGAAATTTCTTTTTTATGATATTAATTATAACAAAATTTTAAATTTATATCAAGCAACGCTTGAATAGAAAATATATATTATAGCGGTTGTAGGGCTTTTGGTCATATTATTATAGCCTTGAATATAATATAAAAAAACATAGGTGGGATTAAAAATGAATTTATTTGATGTTAAGAATACCCCTAACCACAATGAATTGGTTGAACTATTAGCTAAAAGTAAAAATGTAAGAATAGAAAGAATTATTTCATCAGGACAGATTTCGCCAAAGGGGTTTTGGTATGATCAGGAGGAAAATGAGTTTGTAGCCCTGTTACAAGGCGAAGCAATTATTGCATATGAGGACAGGAACATAAAGCTTAAGGCAGGGGACACCTTAATTATTCCAGCACATAAAAAGCATAGGGTGGATTATACAAGTGATGAGCCATTGTGCATATGGCTTTGCGTTTTTTATTCGTAATAATTTCAAATTCAGATTATAATTTTATTACCCGATTATTGTAAACGTGTAGTAATGAATAAAATATGAAAATGCTGTCAGATTAATCCCGACAGCATTTAAAATTATGGCGTAAGCCTATTAATATCCCTTGGGAACATACTTGTTTGCCTAATATTAGTTAAATTGAGTAGCTTCATAACTAATCTCTCAAGCCCTATTCCAAGCCCACCGTGTGGTGGAAGTCCGTACTTGTGTGCATCAAGATAATGTTTAAAATCTTCTGGATCAAGTCCCATTGATTTGAGTTTTTCAATTTGCTCATCATATTCATGAATACGCTGACCACCACTTGTAATTTCAAGACCTCTAAAGAGTAAATCAAATTTACAAGCAAGACGAGGGTCTTCCTTGTCATTCATCGCATAGAATGGAGGTTTTGAGGAAGGGAAATGTGTTACAAAAATAAATTCAGAATTAAATTCCTTTTTAGCATATTTGCATAAATTTACTTCATCTTCTGGTTCCAAATCCATTTTATTTTTTGAGCCCTTATCGCCAAGTATTTCCTTTGCCTCAAGTAAAGTAAGCGAAGGAATTTCATCAATAACAGGTAACTGAGCATTTAGAATTTTAAGTTCAGGCTGATAATTTTCTTCAAGATACTCCATAATACATTTTAACATTGCAGTTTCCATGTTCATAACATCATACATACTTTCGATAAAGCCCATCTCAAAATCCAAGCCTATATATTCGTTAATATGCCTTGATGTAGAATGCTTTTCAGCACGATAAACAGGTGCTATTTCAAAAACTCTATCGAAGAAAGCGACAGCAGTTTGCTTATAAAACTGAGGTGATTGGTTTAGGAAAGCGGGCTTATCGAAATAATCAATATGGAAAATATTTGCTCCGCCCTCAGCACCTTGAGCAACAATTTTCGGTGTATGAATTTCAGTAAAGTCATTTTTCACCATGAACTCTCTAAATCCATTACATACACCTTCTTGAATTTTAAAAATAGCTCTTTCATATGGGTTTCTAAGTGCAACAGAACGCATATCTAAATTAACTTCTAGAGAGCAACCGAGTTTTTTATGTGAAACATGCAAAGGATAATCATATTGAGTCTTAACTATAACTTCTATAGACTTTATCAGAATCTCTATACCATTATAGGCCCTTTTATCTTCCTTAACATTACCGATGATCTTAACATAACAACCTTCTTTTACATCGTCAAGAGAGTCGCTACAATTATCGGACGAATAAATAGTTTGAATAAGGTATCTACCCGTTCGCAAAATAACAAAAGCAAATTCACTCATTTTTCTTACCTTATGAACGCAAGCAGAAATTTCTATATCCTTGCCGATAGAATTCTGTGTCTCTATAATATCAAATTCCTTAATAAGCTTGCTGCCATCAATCTTTTTCATATGAAAAACACTCCAATCAATTTATGGTAAATTCAATTATTTTAACTTGGCTTCAAGAGTTTCCTTAATAACCTTAGGTGTACAAACTCCCTTTAGTTTCTTAGTACATTGTCCCATCAAGAATCCAAACACCTTGGTTTCACCATTTTTGTACTGTTCAACAGCTTCGGCATTTTCTGATAGGACCATAGTGATTATTTCATCAACTTTGGACATATCTGAAACAATAAGAAATCCGTTTTCTTTAGCAATATCAAGAGAGGATTTTCCTGTTTCAATCATAAGTCGCAATATTTTTTTAGCATCATTTTTTGAAACCTTGTCAGTATCAGCCATCTCTATTAGAGTAGCGAAATCCTTAGCAGAAAACGGCAAGTTATCCATAGATATTTCTCCAAGGTTTACACGCCTTAAAAGTTCAACAATTACGAAATTGGAAACAGACTTTGGGTTATTATATTCCTTTAATGTTTCATCATAGAAATCAGAAACAGTCTTTTGATTTACAATAATTTGAGCATCAGTTTTAGATAAATCATATTCATTAATATAGCGTTCAAGCCTTTTATTTGGAAGCTCTGGCAACTCAGCTCTAATTGCTTCCAAATCTTCATCAGATAAATTAACCTGTGGAATATCAGGATCAGGAAAATATCGATAATCATGTGCATCTTCTTTACTCCTCATTGATTTTGTATCCCCATGATTATCATTAAAACGACGAGTTTCTTGAACAACTCTATCTCCATTATCAAGTAGCCTAGCTTGACGTTTTATTTCATATTCTATTGCACGAACGATAGATTTTAGCGAATTAAGATTCTTAATTTCAACCCTTGTCCCAAATTCTGTATCAGTTGATTTCATCAATGAAATATTAACATCACAACGTAAAGCACCCTGTTCCATTTTACAACTGCAAACACCTGTATATTGTAGCAAAAGACTTACCTGCTCGACAAAAGCTTTGGCTTCCTCGGAGGAGTTAATATCTGGTTCTGTTACAATTTCAATTAGTGGAATACCACCACGGTTAAAATCAATAAGTGAAACGCCGTTGAAATCATCATGCATTAGCTTCCCCGCATCTTCTTCAATATGGATACGATTAAGCCTTATATTTTTTTCCTTACCATCAATATTAATAGGGATATTCCCATTAACACAAATGGGAAAGTAAAGCTGTGAAATTTGATATGCCTTAGGTAGATCAGGATAAAAATAGTTTTTTCTATCAAAAACAGAAAATTTATTAATATCACAATTCATTGCCAAACCTGCCTTAATCGCATATTTAACAGCAGTTTGATTTAAAACAGGTAAAGTGCCCGGCATGCTTGAGCACCCTGGACAGCAGCGAGTATTTTGCTCTCCGCCGAACTCAGCACTACATGAACAAAATATTTTAGAATTAGTTAATAATTCAGCGTGAATTTCAAGACCAATGACTGGTATATATGACATATAAAAACCTCCTTATATAAGCTTAGGAGAAATAGCATCAAAGCTTTTCTCAAAAGCATCAGCAAGCTGAATAATAGTTGCCTCATCAAACTTTTTACCGATAATAGACATACCAATAGGCATACCATTTGAATCATATCCACATGGTGTAGAAATTGCAGGAAGTGAAGCGATATCAACAGTTACGGTACAAATATTATCTAGGTAAATATTAGAAGGGGTCATAATATTTTCACTTATTCCAGTAGCAGTAGATAGGGTAGTTGGAGTCAATATTACATCACATTTTTCAAATATTTCTGCGTAATCCGCTATAAACCTTTGTCTTAAAGCCAAGGCTCTCTCATAATAATCATTATATTGTTCACTTGAAAGAACAAAGTTTCCAAGTAAAATTCTTCTTTTAACTTCATCACCAAAGCCTTCAGTTCTTGAATTTCTAACAATATCACCAAAAGTTTCCCCTTTAGTTGAGCGGTGACCATATTTTATACCATCAATACGTGATAAGTTAGAAGCAGCCTCAGCAGAAGAAAGAATAAGGTAAGTCGAAACAGCATATTTTAGGCTAGGTAAACTACATTCAATGAGTTCAGCACCCATTTCCTTATATTTTTCAGCAGCATTAAGCACGGTATCCTTAACCTCTGGATTAATACCATTGTTCTCATCATAGAATTCCTTAGGAACTGCAATCTTCATGCCCTTTATACTTTCGCCAATTTTTGAGGCAAAGTCTATAGTTTTTGCTTTTAAAGAAGTTGCATCATTATCATCATGTCCCACAATAGAATTAAGAAGAAACGCACAATCATGTGCATCTTTAGCAATTGTTCCTATTTGGTCAAGGGAGGAGGCAAAAGCAACAAGACCATACCTTGAAACGCTTCCGTATGTCGGTCTTAAACCTGTAACACCGCACAAAGAAGCAGGCTGGCGTAGTGACCCACCTGTATCAGAGCCGATTGAACCAGCACAGAGTGATGCCGAAACACTTGCTGCACAACCACCAGAAGATCCACCTGGAACTTTTGAAAAATCATATGGATTTTTCGTTTTTGCAAATATATTTTGAGTTGTAGATCCTATTGCAAACTCATCAAGGTTTGCCTTACCAAGCATAACCATGCCTTGTGAATTTAGTTTATCAATAATGGTGGCATTATATGGTGGAACAAAATTCTCAAGAGATTTTGAACCACAAGTAGTTTTTATACCATCAGTGCAAATATTATCTTTAATTGAAATTGGGATACCACAGAGTGGACTTGAGTTACCATTATCAATTTTGTTCTGTGCGTTCTTTGCAGAATTTAGTGCTAAATCTTCTGTAATAGTGATATAGCTTTGAAGTTCGCCATCAATTTTTTTTATTCTATCGAGATATGCCTGTGTTAATTCGACAGAAGAAAAGGATTTTTTATCAAGCAAATCACGAATTTCTCTAATTTTAAGATTTGTAACGTTCATTATATTCTCCCTCTATTCAACAACTTTTGGAACAACAAAACAGTTATCACTGTTTATTGCATTTTTTAAAATATTTTCAGTAGCCATACTTTCTTTAGCGATATCTTCCCTCAAATCGTTGAAATAAATATTTTTATTATCGGCAATGGGATTATATTCGATATCAACTTCTTTAATGGTGTCGACAATTTTAACAAGGCTACTCATATCGTTTGAGAACTTTTCCAATTCATCATCAGTGAAACTTAATTTACTAAGATTGGAAAGATGCGAAATCATTTTTAAATCCAATTTTTAAAACCTCACTTTTTAAAAAATACCGATTTTATTAAGTGTATTAAAAAGTTTGCATTTTATTGAAAGGCAAAGGAGAATACACTTTTTTAAATCATAAAGATATTTAACATTATACTACAGATAACAGTCTTTTGCAAGAATATTTTTCTAACTTTTTAATAGCAATAAAATATTTATGTTGATTTTTTAAACGAAATGATATATACTTGTGTATGTAAGAGTTGTTAAAAGGGAGTGATTCTTATTAATTTTTCTAAAATGCATGGGATAGGCAATGATTATATTTATGTCAATTGCTTTAAGGAAACTGTTTCAAACCCTAATGAAACGGCTATTTTTGTAAGTGATAGACGTTTTGGTATCGGGTCAGATGGTCTTGTTTTAATAATGCCTTCAAAAACTGCAGATTTTAAGATGAGAATCTTTAATGCTGATGGTTCGGAGGCAATGATGTGTGGAAATGCTACACGATGTATAGGTAAATATGTCTATGACAAGAGACTTACTGATAAGGAAGAAATAACGCTTGAAACAAATTCAGGCGTAAAACATTTAAAGTTATTTATTAAGGAAAATAAAGTAGATTCTGTTGAGGTGGATATGGGTAAGGCTATATTAAAGCCGAGTGAGATTCCAGTTGATTCAGATCTAGATTTATTTATTTCAGAGCCTGTTGAGGTGAATGGAAGGGAATACTTGATAACTTGCGTATCAATGGGAAACCCTCATGCAATAATTTTTATGGAAGGTATTGATGCACTGAATCTTGAGGAGATTGGCACTTATTTTGAAAATCATCCACTTTTCCCAGATAGAATCAATACTGAGTTTGTAGAGGTTATTGATAATAAAACTTTAAAGATGCGAGTATGGGAGAGGGGTAGTGGTGAAACTTTGGCATGTGGTACAGGTGCATGTGCAACGGTAGTAGCTGCTGTTCTCAATAAACACTGTAAGGTTGATGAAGAAGTTACTGTACATTTACGTGGTGGTGATTTGAAGATTACTTATAAATCTGACGGAACAGTTATGATGATAGGCCCTGCCACTCATGTTTTTGATGGGCAGATTGAAATATAATTATAAAATATATGGGAGGAAAATATGACTAAAATAAACGAAAACTTTTTTAATTTGACTGAAAGCTATTTGTTTGCAGAAAT
>JAAYSW010000063.1 GCA_012523875.1 Clostridiales bacterium | reverse complement strand
TCATCACTAGGGGGCTCAAACTCATTGTTTAAATCAAAAGTATCTGTGAAATAGGCATTATTAATCCCATAGATTTGTATATCGGTATCCCCAACACTGATTATTTCAGTTTTATAATCCATCACCCTTACTTTATGCTCCCTAAGTGCTTGAAGATAATCTTTATCATTATCATGTTCTCCAGGCACAAAATAAACAGGATATCCATTGGTGATCAAGCTAGACATAAGTTCGATTGAGATTTCAATATTCTCTTCACCAATAATATTATAATTTGAATACATATCGCCCAATACACAAATAATATCAGGATTTTCCTTTTCAATTTTATTTATAATAGTTTTATTGCGGATACCATACTTTTCTGCATGTAAATCACTTAATACGATAATCTTCGCTTCATTTTGGACATTATCATAATAAAGATGCTGTTTAGTCGTCTTTAGCGTAAAGTTATTATACACCCATACTATAATAATGAAAATCAGAAAGAATAAAAATCTTCTAAAGGTTTTATTTTTCCTTTTTGGAGTATTGCCAGTGTTTTCAACCATTTCCTACCTCATGCTAATATCATAATGATTTTGGGATGTTTTAATATCATGCCTATCAAACGCTTCCGTTGTCAGTTCAAACATATCAAAATTAACATCCCAATAGTCTTCCGTAAGTGTCCAAACCCTTGTATAAATTGTAATCTTGTTCCCAGCATTCCTTCCAACTTTGATAAAAGGTTCTGGGTCCTTTAATATTTTTTCGTGAGAGGAGATTATTTCAACTAATATTTTCTTTATCTTTTTGATATCGCAATCTGAATTAAAGGAAAATTCTAAGCTCAAACGACGTGTTGGTCTTTGTGTATAGTTAATTATCTTGCCACTAGAAACATTTCCATTCGGAACATAAATTGTATTATTATCGGGTGTGATAAGTTTAGTGTATAATATGCTTATGCTTTCTACAGTACCTGATGCATCTGGTGTTTCAATATAATCACCCGATTTGAAAGGCTGTGCAAATAGAATAATAAAACCTCCAGCTAAATTAGATAAACTTCCTTGTAATGCTAGACCTATTGCTAATCCAGCGGCACCAATTATAGTTACAATGGAAGTCATTGGTACATTCAGCAATGAGAGAGTTATAACTCCAATAAGTGTATATAACACGATTTTAATAAGGGATTTTAAAAATCCTCTTGCAGTTTTATCAACATTTGTCCTTTTTAAAGTTTTTAATAATAAGTTTATCAAGATTTTTGATAAAAGCATACCAATAACAAAAACAATCAATGCAAACAATATTGAGGGAAGCATTGACTTTAGCTTTTCATTAATGCTTGAAAACATAGTTGTAACCTGTTGTGCCTCCCCTTTCAAATTTTCTTTTATATCAAATTCAGATAAATCGGTTGTTGTAGTTAGGCTTAATAAATACTTAGTGATAAATAATTCCATAAGACTCTCCTAAAATAATATACTTATATATTTTATTATAAACACATTAAAATAAATGTCAAGTAATATTTACTGTATTGCTTTGCGATTATGAAGGATTAATAAATTAAGGGTTGTTCATACATAAATCTTGAATTATCATGTTAAAAATGATATAATTATATTAAATGACATTTACGATAATTATATTGAAATATAGGATAGAAGGCAAGGGAATGGAGCTTATATGAAAAAGTGGATAATAAACAAACCTGATCCAGCCTTAGCTGAAAAGATGGTTAAGCAAAGTGATTTGAGCAGATTATGTGCAGACATCCTTGTATCACGAGGGGTTTCTGATATAGAAAAAGCTAGAGATTTTTTAAAAGTGGGGGAAATTGAGGACCCCTTTACAATAAAGGATATGCAGAAAGCATCAGAAATAATTAATAACGCTGTTAATGAGGGGATAAAAATTTGCATTTACGGCGATTATGATTGTGATGGTATAACCTCTACTGTGATTCTTTATTCGTACTTAGAATGTATCGGTGCAGATATTACATACTATATTCCTGAAAGAAATGAGGGATACGGTATGAATAAAGACTCAATCAAAAAACTTGCTGAAGATGGTGTGGGCTTGATAATTACCGTTGATAACGGTATTTCTGCATTTGAAGAGGCGGAGTTTATTTATGAATTAGGTATGGAGTTAATTATTACAGACCACCATCAAGTTGGAGAAAACCTCCCTAGGGCTTCAGCAATTATTAATCCTCATAGGGAGGATTGCCCATCCGAATTTAAAACTCTCTGTGGTGCAGGAATAGCGTTAAAGCTAGTAGCTGCGATGGATGGTGGGGATTACCATATGGCTATGGAGGAATTTAGCGACCTCGCCGCTATTGGTACAGTTGCTGATATAGTTAAGCTTAAAGGTGAAAACCGTTACATCGTTGAAAATGGCTTGACGATGATAAAAAATACGGAGCGTATAGGGCTTTTGGCTTTAATAAAGGCGTGTGGGCTTGCAGATAGGGAAATAACATCTACTTCGATAGGATTTATGATTGCACCAAGGATAAATGCATCAGGGCGTTTTGGCTCACCCAAACAGGCAGTAGAATTATTGTTATGCGAAGAGCCCAATGAAGCGGAGAGACTTGCTAATGAGTTGAATACTCTTAATAATGAACGTAAGAAAACTGAAAGTGAAATTATGTTAAAAATAGCGGAGCAGATAACTGAAAATCCAAATATACTTAATGAGAGAGTGCTTATATTTTCAGGGGAGAATTGGCATCATGGTGTGATTGGTATAGTCGCATCAAGACTGGTTGAGAGATTCGGCAAGCCATGTTTTGTGATAACTATTGAGGGTGATATTTCAAGGGGGTCAATGCGTTCATTTGGCGGATTTTCTGCTTTTAGATGTTTGGAATATTGTTCAGATTTATTGCTGCGTTATGGAGGACATAAGGGTGCTGGAGGTCTTTCTATCGATACTGATAAAATATCAGATTTTATCAGTATGGTACAGGAATATGCTTTAGTCAATCATGATATAATGCCTGATTTAACAATTGTGGCTGATAAATATTTAATGCCTGATGAGATTAATGAAAATAATATCAATAGCTTGAAAATCCTAGAACCATTTGGTGAGGGAAATCGTGAGCCATTATTTTTAATACATGGTGCAATTATTGATAGTGTTATATCCCTTTCTAATGGAGAACATACAAAATTGAAACTATTATATGGTAATGGTTGTTATTATGCAATGATGTTTAGGACAAAGACTTCAGATATTTCCTTACAGAAGGGTGAAAAGTGGGATTTTATTGTTTCACTTGAAAATAATACTTATAACAATAAGACCACTTGTACATTGTTTGTTAAGGATTATCGCAAAACAGGTATAAAGCAACTTGGATATTTTTCAGCTAAATCTATATATGAAAAGTATTTAAGGGGCGAAGAAATTTTGAATGAATATTATTCTAGGATATGTCCTGTACGTGATGAGATGATAACTGTTTATAAATCAATTACTAAATCTGGGATTGGATTGGATACACTATTTATGAAGCTTTCAGCTAGTAAAATTAATTATTGTAAGATGAAAGCAACAATTGATATACTGCTTGAATTGGATTTGATAAAATATAATGCATATGAACAGAAAGTAAGCCTAATTCCAGTTAAAAGGAAAGTTGATTTAGAGGATTCTTCTCATCTAAAGATGTTAAGGAGTAAGATATGATCGATGATATTTATACAATAGATTTGTTAATACAAAAGATATTAACTGATGATAAGCAATATGATTTAAGTAAGATTATAACAGCTTATGAATTTGCAGATAAGGCACATATGGGGCAGACACGCTCCTCTGGTGAGCCATATATTGTACATCCACTAGCTGTTGGATATATATTGCTTGAATTAGGGATGGATACTGATACAATATGTGCGGCTATGCTACATGATGTTGTTGAGGACACCCCCGTTACTCTTGATGAAGTTAGAAAGAGGTTCGGACAAGATGTAGCAATGCTTGTTGATGGTGTTACAAAACTTAATAAAGTGCCTATGTTCAATAAGGAAGAACAACAGGCAGAGAATGTAAGAAAAATGATGTTAGCTATGTCACAGGATATTCGTGTAATAATTATTAAGCTATGTGATAGACTTCATAATATGCGTACGCTTAGTTTTCGTCCTGGGCATAAGCAGAGAAATACCGCATTAGAAACAATGCATATATATGCACCGATTGCTCACAGACTTGGGATAAGGGCTGTTAAAGATGAGCTAGAGGATTTGGCATTCCATTATCTTGACCCCTATGCATATTCAGAAATAGAACATATTATTGATATAAAAAAAGGCGAACGTGAGGAGTTTATATCCACGATTAAAGAAAGGATTGCTAATAGGCTTAGAATTGAGGAGTTTGAAAGTCCACCATATATAGAGGGCAGGGTAAAAAGTATTTATGCAATTTATAAAAAGATTTTTATAAACAATAAAACCATTGACGAAGTTTATGATAAATATGCAGTAAGAATTATAGTTACAACAGTTGGCGAATGTTATAATGTTCTAGGGATAATGCATGATATGTTCAGACCTCTTCCAAATAGGTTTAAAGATTATATCTCTACTCCTAAACCTAATATGTATCAATCCCTTCATACAACTGTTCTTGGACGTGAACGTATTCCTTTTGAGGTGCAAATTCGTTCTTGGGATATGCACTATACTGCTGAATATGGTATTGCTGCTCATTGGAAATATAAAGAGGGCATACAGGGTAAAGATAAAATGGAACAGAGGCTTGCATGGGTAAGGCAAGTAATTGAGGCTCAACAGACTTCTGATGATGTAGAGGAAATTGTACGAATTATTAAGAATGATATTGCATTAGAGGATATTGTTGTGATGACTCCTAAGGGCGATTCAATAACCTTGCCTACTGACTCTACACCAATAGATTTTGCATATAAAATTCACTCGCAGATAGGGCATAATACAGTTGGTGCAAAGGTAGATGGCAAGATGGTGCCACTTGATTATAAGCTACAGACTGGACAAATTGTAGAGATTCTTACGAGCAAAGAGGATAAAGCACCGAATAGGGATTGGATTAATATAGTTAAAACCAATGAGGCTAAATCAAAAATGCGTTCTTGGTTTAAGAAGGAGCGTAGGGAAGAAAATATTATTACTGGTAAAGCAGAACTTGAAAAGGAATTTAAGAGATTTAGAATCGATGTGCCTGAGGAGCATTTGCCAGAATTTTTAAGTGATGATTTGAAGAAGCATAATTGTTCAACCATTGAAGATTTCTACGCTTCTGTAGGATATGGTGGAATAACCTTATCCAAAATAATGACAAGGCTTAGGGATAGCTATATTAAAAAATATGGTGATGAGGCTGAAAAAATTGAAAGCACAAATATTATCAAGCCAAAACATGATGTAAACCGTAAGAGTGGCATTGTCCTTGATAATATAGACGATGTGCTTGTAAAGTTTTCACAATGTTGCAACCCATTGCCGGGAGATGAAATTGTAGGATTTATTACTAGGGGGCATGGAATTTCAGTTCATACCCAAAATTGTACGAATTATAAATCAGCAATGGCAAAGGGAAATAATCTTGAGAGATGGGTTGGGGTTGAATGGACTAATAATGTAAGAGCAAGTATGAGGACGGGAATTAAAGTAATTGCTAATGATAGGGTTGGCTTAATGTATGATATTTCTGCAATACTTGCTGATGCGAAGATACCGATTAATCATTCATCATCAAGAATATTAAAAAGTGGAAATGCTATTTTTGAGGCATCGATAAATATTTCTGGCAAAGAGCAGTTGAATAACCTTTTTGAGAGATTAAAGAAAGTTAAGGACGTTATCTCAGTAGATAAGGCGGGATTATAATATAATAAAGGAGACTAAAATGAAAGTAAAAATAATGCCACTTGGTGAATTAAAAGCCAATTGCTATATTGTTGAAACAAAGAATAAAAACGCTATTGCAATTGATATAGGTGGGGAGCCAGAAAAGGTTTTACAATACCTAGAGGACAATGATTTAACATTAAAAAAGATATTTCTAACGCATGGGCATTATGACCATATAGGTGGGGTTTATGATGTGCAAAAGCAAACAGATGCTAAGGTTTATGTTCATGCTGGTGATGCCATGAAAATTATAAGTGAAGTAGGTAGCTTGGCTATAAATCTTGGTAATATCGAATTTAAGAAGATTGAGAATTACAAGGAAATAAAAGATGGAGATATAATAACACTTGATGAGCTGGATTTTAAGATTATTCATACCCCAGGGCATACTAATGGTTGTGTTTGTTATATCTGTAATGATTGCATTTTTACAGGGGATACTTTATTCAGATGTTCTATCGGGAGAACGGATTTACCCGATGGTAACTTTTCCTTAATGAATGAATCATTGGAAAAGCTTAAAGCACTTGAAAAGGATTATATTGTTTATCCAGGGCATGATGTTGAATCTACTTTGGTTTTTGAAAAAAATAATAATCCATATCTAAAAGGAAATCCATATGACAATTTTATTTAGTAATCATACAATTAAATATGAGATTGAATCTACTATTAAGCTTTTTATCCCAGCTAAGCGTTTTAACTTTTTATACAATGAAAGAAACTATGATGGCGATATAATTATGACAAGGATTAAAACGGGGAAAAGGTTTACTTACCTATATGCTTATGTCAGAATCAATAATAAGATTAAGCGTAGAGCATACCATGTGCTGAATGAAAAGATTAAAACGGAAAAGGATTTGCATGAGTACAATTTATGCAAGCTAGTCTATCTTTGTTTAATAGAAATTACGGGTATAACTCCAAAATGGGGTATGTTAACAGGGATTCGCCCTGTTAGAAAAGTTATTGATTTGATAGAAGAAGGATTTAGTAAGGCAGAGGTATTTGCAGAACTGAAAAATAAATTTCTTGTTAGTGATGAGAAACTGGAGCTTGCATATAAAATTGCAAAGATACAGACACCACTTATTAGTAATGGCGATTGTAAAACTGTAAGTCTCTATGTTTCAATCCCGTTTTGTCCAACAAGATGTAGCTACTGTTCCTTTGTTTCACATTCGATAGAAAAAACTAAAAAACTAATACCTGATTATATAGAATATCTTTGTAATGAGCTAAAGATGTTAGGTAAAATGGTTGATGAACTAGGGTTAAGGATGGATACAATTTACATTGGTGGTGGTACCCCAACATCAGTAGAAGCTGAGGATTTACAAAAAGTTATGGAATGTTTATCTGAAAGCTTTGACATTTCAAGAGTTCGTGAATATAATGTAGAAGCAGGGCGTGCAGATACAATAACTTTTGAAAAGCTTAGGGTTATAAAAGAGATGGGTGCAACTAGAATTTCTGTTAATCCGCAAACCTTGAATGATGATGTGTTAAAGGTTATCGGCAGAAATCATACAGCAAAGCAGACAGTTGATGCTTACATAATGGCTAGAAATTTAGGATTTGATAATATAAATATGGATTTAATTGCAGGGCTTCCGACAGAAACTGTTGAAAGCTTTAAAGATACATTGGATAGGGTGATTGCACTTGATCCTGAAAGTATAACAATCCATACATTAACGATAAAGCGTTCATCAAGACTGTATTCAGAGGGTGAGAATCATATTTGCAATCCAGCTACCCAAGCGTTAGAATATAGTATGAAGGTGCTTACGGAAAAGGGCTATAATCCATATTACCTATACCGACAAAAAAATACAGTGGAAAACCTTGAAAATACAGGCTATGCTAAAAGAGGAAAGGAAAGCTTGTATAATATTTTTATTATGGATGAAACACAAAGTATTCTAGGTGCAGGATGTGCAGCATCAACAAAGCTCATCTATCCAAATGGGGAACTAATAAGGATTCATAACTATAAGTTTCCCTATGAGTATATTAATAGCTTTTATAAACTCATGGAAAAGAAATCAATCGAAAGTAATGCTTGGAAAGAATCAATAGCAATGATATAAGGAGGATGATTATGGTTACATTTGATGACACAATGTCAACAGCTAGAAAATGTTTTGATGTAGCAGCAGCAAAGACAGGCGAGGCAGTCCAATTATCAAAGAGATACATTGAGAAAGCACAGGTGAATAATAGACTTAATTCATTATATGAACGTCTGGGTAAAGCACAATACCTAACGGAAACAGGTATAAAGAATGAGAGAGAAATTATTGAGGAATTGATTGAACAAATTGGTGATACAAGAGAGGAACTGAGCAAAGCTAATGAAAGGTACAAAGAAATGAAATCAATGCGATGTTCTTATTG
>JAAYSW010000062.1 GCA_012523875.1 Clostridiales bacterium | reverse complement strand
GTAGCACCAGCCTTATAAAGCAAAGCTTCTGCTAGGGAGGTTTTACCAGAACCGTTATGGCCGGCGAGTGTAATGTTTTTAATTTTATCAGTTTCAAACGTGTTCATTATGTTAATCTCCTTTATTTCAAAATATAAAAGCAATATTAATATTATAGCACTTCCTACAAATATAAACAAGGAGGTAAGCATGATTTTATATAACAGTACAAATAAATAAAAGAAAATTGTGCATTATAGCCAATTCTTTACATACATTTATAATAATTCAGAAACAATTATTTACGTAATATTAATAATTTATTAACATGTAAAAACCTTCAAGAAATCATTTGACATAAGGAATGGCAAGGAACAATCCTTGCCATCAAAAGCGGTATTATACTTTTCTTAATTTTACTATTGCAACAGAAATTAGCCCCCAAATTAAATTATAAATAATTAAAGTTGAAACATTTATTTGCCAATAAGCCTTCATGGCCATAAATACCATCACTATGGAGAACCCAAGGATAGCGGATGTTGCTTGGAGGATGGTTCCAAACAGGGAAGTCTGTCTTATAGAATTTGTGCTTATAAGGAGTTGAGCAAATGTAGAGAATTTACCATTACAAGCCATTGATGCACTTTGCGTTCTAACGCTTTCTGTTTCACTATCAAAGATTTTATGCATTCTTGAGGGAATAATCTTTATCATGTCTTCAGAAATTTTAAACAGCTTCGATACCCTCGTTAATGATATAATGGAATCGATACTTTTAATAATAAGATAAATGCCCTCTTTTTGAATTTCCTTTAGCCAATGCTTAACCTCGACGCTGGCATTTACCTCCACAATAAACATAGCAGAAAGATTGCCAGAAACGGAGAGATAAATAGCATCTTTACCGTTTTCAGTATATTCAAATTCTTTAGTTTTAGAAGGAATTCCCTCTATATTATGGCTTGTCATCAATGCACGATTTCCAAGGAGAACACGCTTGTTATTAATCCAGCCGCAAACACCCATGGAGTCCTCATAAACGAAGTTTTCAACGGGGAAGAGCATTTGATTATCACCTGCAACCATACTTGTAAACATATCACTAAGGATACTCCCAGCATGAATTGTAAGGCTTGCAGCCAGTAAAATTGCATCATCAATTTTAAAATCTGAATAAGGCTTAATAGCGGATAAATTTATCATACCCTTAGGGAAAAGGCTCTTTGCATCGACCATTACTGAATTCGTATCATAGAAATCATCAACACTTTGGTAGCCGAGCATAACACTTGATGATTTATTAAATTTCCTTGCAGCAGCCGAAAGTGGAATATTTACAACAAGAGTTATTGCAAGGCAAGAACAAGCACTTATAAACATAGAAAATATAGAAGCACCAGCAGCAAGAGCGGATTTATCAACAATTACATCTGGTGAATTTGTAAGCCTGATTGCACTGAAAACAGAAATTACAAGCGAGAGGATAAATGCAATTGGTGTAAAGAACTTACAGAACCTATCGGCTATGTCCGTTGAAAATGTATATTTAAAAAAATCTGATAGGGCTTCGGTTTTCCGCATTGTAGCAAGGATTGGATAATCACCAAAAGTTCCCCTAGTTATGCTTTCAGCCTTACGATCATCTGTTACAAAAACAATGGCATGTTTATCATTATTAAGTGTTAAATATTCAATATTCCTAGATGCACGATTTACAATTAACAACTTACCCACAGCATTAAATAGCAATGATAAAATAGCTATAGGTATAAACATATGAACCTTCCCAACCTCAAGCATTGTTGTATCAAATAATATGGCAAAGCCAGCTATAATGCAAGCAACAGTAGTAAGTGATGTAAGGCTATCACAATCCGCATTGAATGTAAAAAGTTTTTTTAAGCCATTAATGATAACGGGCATTGAGGTTAAGATAGATACTCCACCAATCATAATCATAGTAAAAGCGTAGCTATGTGGAGCAGTAGCAGATTTAAAAGCAGGTAGTGTGGGCAGAGCATAATCATTTGCTAAAGTGATATATGTACTGAAAAGTGCCATAATAGTAAGAACAATTATTCTTAAAGTAATTGTACCCTTTAAATTATATATATCCGAAGTTATTTTCCTAACATTATCAGGATTATCCTTTCTCTTCTTATCAGTAGTCTTGCCCCTTTTGCGTTCAGGCTTTATATATACATCAAGTGAATTATCCTGTTCAATGTCTTTGGGATATGCCCTCTTTTTAGGGGGAGGAACATTAGCAGCAACCCTAACTCTTCGAGGCTCGCAACTTTTTGTATATAAGCTTTTGCTTTTTTTTTCAGCTAAAGGTCTTGGATTCTTTCTTTTTGCCTTTTGGCGATATGGAGGATTTTCTTCCCTTGCCCTAGTTGAATTGCTCATAGGGCGAATTTTAGGTGTGGAATAATCATCCACCTCAAGGGGCTTGACATTCGGCGGCATAACAAATTCTTCCTTAGGGCGATTAAGCTTTCTATCGTATGACCCATCTAACCTGTTGCTTCCGAAGGAATTTGAGAAAGTAGTTGTTGTGCTACCATCATTTACCTTTACAGTTTCAGTAGCTGAAATTTCATCTTCACTCTCAGAAACGAGTTTTATATCAGATGCTTTCTTATAATCCTGAGAAATAATATTGTGTAATTTTTGATCATCATATGACTCTTTATTATCAATTTTCACATTATCCTTCGTAGAGGAATATTCGTTTAGAATATCATCCAGAGAGAATTTTTGTTTGGGCATTATAGCACTCCTTTCTAAACTTTTCTTTGTCGAATTACTTCGTACATAAATATACCAGCAGCAACCGATGCATTGAGGGATTCAATCCTTCCGAGCATGGGGAGTTTTAAAAGGAAATCACATTTATCCTTAATAAGCCTTCCTAAACCTGAACCCTCAGAGCCTATTACAATTGCAATACTACCCTTTAAATCTGTTCCAGTATAATCTTCACCACCTGCATCAGTGCCGTAAATCCATACCCCGTTCTTCTTTAATTCATCAATAGTAGACGCAAGATTTGAAACCCTTGCAACAGGCAGCCAGCTCGCAGCACCTGCAGAGGTTTTATAAACAGTATGGTTAAGGGATGCACTACGCCTCTTGGGAATAATAACACCATCAGCACCCGACGCTTCTGCAGTTCTTATAATAGCACCAAGATTATGTGGGTCTTCAATCTGGTCACAGATTATAATGAAAGGGGGAGTTCCCTTTTTTGCTGAAACCTCTAGGATATCAGCAACGCTTACATATTCTGCACAAGCACCAACGGCAATAATACCCTGATGCGAACCACCCTCAGCCATAAAATCAAGCTTTTGCATATTTACATCTTTAACAACAACACCCTTATCCCTAGCCAATGAACAAATTTGTGAAAGGCTTCCACCACTTCCACTAACATAAACAGTATCTAAGAGTTCGTTTGATTTTAATGCTTCTAGAACAGGATTTCTCCCAATTATTTTTTTATTTATAAAGTTATTATCACTCATTTTAAACCTACTTACTATATTTTAATTAATTATTACAATATTCTTAATTATATCAGTTTTATCAAGAAAAAACAACTTATTTTTAAAATTTAAGAAACTTTACGATTCCACAACGGAGGATATTGTATTAAAAAGGGCAATAATGTAGTTAATGGGCGATGAATTATTAACTACCTTTATTATTATAGTTATACATTATAGATTTATTATTCCTAATGTATCTGTCAAAGCCGCCCCATCTTGACACTAATTTAAAAAACCGCCCAACTGAATTGGACGAATGAAATGGATAAGTGGTATAATAAAACTGGGTGATAAAAATGAAAAACATATAATAACGGAAGAATAATAGGATAGTCAAGGAGCTAGCTAAGAAAAATAATCATAAAAGAGTAGATAAGAGATTGTAGGCGATTTTACTGCGTTATGAGGAGTAAACAGATGAAAAAATTGGGGAAAAGTTGGGGTATAGCTGTAAACGAGTGAGATAGTTATGTGCTTAGTTTAAAGCTGTTGGAGTATCCGAATATGCAAGGCATAAATATGGTGGGAATTACAGAGCAATGAGCGTTAATGAGGAGGTGGAGCTGCTTGAATTTATCAATGTTAAGCTGCAATTGATAGGTGACAAATAAAAAAGAAAAACAACTCCCAATATGATATAATGTTAATAACGACAAAACAAAGTATAAAAAAGGAGTTGCAATTCATGAATATTATAACATCAGAAGCAAGGTTTCATCAACGTGTATTAAAATATTCTTTAGCCTTATAAGAGTCGTAAACAAGCGGGTAAGGTTTGAAATAAAGAAGAGAACTGCAAGGAAATTAATGCCCTATGAAAGAGTGGCATATCCAGATCAAAAGGTACAAATTGACGTAAGATTTGTTTAAATTTTCTTTCACCAAATGAGGTTTTAGAGAAATATTTTGGAGTGATGTAAAAAGCTTTGTCACGTTGCGATGTGACAGCCCTGATGTAACCATAATATTTTCTGCGGAAAATATCATGATTGCTTCAGGGATATTATCAGATTTATATTTTTTGGAGTAAGTGTCACCTATCATTGAATATTTAACAGCTTTTTATTAATTTATGAGGTATTGTCTTTACATTTTGCTATGAATTTGATATAATAAAATTGAATCTATTATTTTTTAAGGTGGTAAGAATATGAAACGTATTGTAAGTGTTGCGGCGGGCATATTTATAGCTCTATTTATCACATTTTTAGGATTTTTAGCAACAGAAGAAATTAATAGATATAATGAAAATATGATAAATAGTGTAGATAAACCAGATGTTGTATTAGAAACACAGGAAACAAATATATGGGATTATATTAGGGAGTTTAATGAAAGCCAAACCGAAGAAAATGAAACATCTGATGGGGATACTGATGTTGGACAAACAGAGCATCATATTACGGAAACTTCAAAGCGTTATTCTCCAAGAGAGGATAAAAAAACTGAAGTAACAACAATAGAAACAGGGGAATCTGAAGTAACCACAGAACAGACAAAAATAACAATAATAGTGACATAATTAAAATTGTATTACATAGAATTAGGGCTCGTATTTTCGTTGAGAAGGTACGGGTTCTAATTTTCATAATAAAACATTAGCATATTATTATTTTTACTATAAAACCTACTGTTATTTGTAGATGCAATCACAAAATATAAAATTTATCATAAACTATATTAAGTAATGTTAATATAGGAGGGTTGGAAATGGATAGCTTTTTGATCACTGTAGTATTATTATTATGCACTGTTATTGCTATACAAGTTATAAATATAATTGCTAAGTTTTTTTATAGTGAAAATAGCATTGGTGAAGATTCTATCATAGTTATCCCAATAAAGAAACATGAAAATGCAATAGAATTTAAGCTTAGGAATATTATTCGACATGTTATGTGGAGGGATGATAAAAAAGCAATTAAGATTTTGCTTTTAGATGTGGGTGCAGATATAGAAACGTTAAATATTTGCAAAAAAATATGCGAGGAACAAGCTTTTGTTGAATTGTGTGATAGACACACAATAAGTAGCATATTAGCTGATACGCTAAAGTAAGATTAGTATGCGTATTGATTCTTATATACTTATTCAATTATCATAAATCATATGATATAGTTTTTGCTAGAGAGAATCTAAATTGGTTATATGTAATGATGAATATAGCATTCAATTTTAAAATGGATGGAGGGCAACTTACTAAAAGCAACAAGCTAAGATTAAGTTTTTTACCCTTCAGCTTAAATTCTCCCATTATAATTGAGTGCTGTATTTTTTTATCTAGATATGGAATGCGTATTCATAATTAAGGCTTAGATTATATTTTATAATAAATAGTCTAATTTAATAAAATTATTTGCATTTTAACTGTAATAATAGTATAATATGAGTAATTGTATTTTTGGGAGTGAGTATACTGGAAGACAACACAATAAAAATCGAAGGTACGGTTGAAAATGTCCTGTTTAGGAATGAAAGCAATGGTTATATTGTCTTAGAAATAGATTCTAAGGGTGAACTTATTACCGTAGTTGGAACGCTCGGTGATATCGATGATGGTGAACATTTGAGCCTAGTTGGAAAATATGTTACGCATTCAAAGTTTGGTGTTCAGTTTCAAGCAGAATATTGTGATCGCAAGCTTCCAAATACAGCGATAAATATACAAAAGTATCTATCCTCAGGTGCAATAAAAGGCATAGGACCTTCATTCGCTAAGAAAATTGTTGATGAATTTGGTGAGCGAACCCTTGAGATTATGGAAAACGAGCCAATGAAACTTATGCAAATTAAAGGTATTACCCCTAAAAAGTGTGATTCTATAGCGGCGGAAGTTAAAAAAATATTTAATTTGAGAATATTAATGACATACCTTGCTGGTTATGGAATAAAGGCACAATATGCAATGAAAGCATTTCAAAAATGGGATTTAAATAGTATGGAGATGATAAAAAATAATCCATATATACTTTGTGAATATGGCATTGATTTAGAATTTAAAAAAGCTGAGAGGATAGCGAAGGATTTGAGAATATCAGCTTGTTCTCCTAAAAGGATTCGTGCAGGTATAGTGGATATTTTAATGCAGAATGTTAATGTTGGACATACTTGCCTGCCGCTTGATAGGCTACAACCCGTAGCTTGCAAACATTTAGAGATTAGTGAACAGGATTTCTATAATACATATAACGAAGCACTTGAAGAAGAAATCTATGAATATAGGAAAAATGAGCGTGAGTTTGTATACCTTTCGGATTATTATTTTGCTGAGTCATATATAGCAGGTAGATTATCTGTTTTAGAGGCATTTAGTCAAAAAAATATTGATGATTATGATAATCTTATTGAAATAGAGGAACAGGAAAATAATATTAAATATGAGAAACTCCAAAGGGAGGCGATCTCTGCATCCTTATCAAAGGGGTTGGTTGTTTTAACAGGTGGGCCAGGAACAGGTAAAACAACTACACTAAATGCAATAATATCGCTTTATCAAAAGCAAGGAAATATTGTGATGATAGCTGCTCCGACAGGGCGTGCTGCTAAAAGAGTTTCTGATTTAACTGGATATGATGCAAAAACAATTCATAGATTGCTTGAGGTGGAATTTGATAAGTCAGGCAAATTAAAGTTTAAGCATAATGAGAACAACCCATTAAACTGTGATGTTTTAGTTATTGATGAGATGTCAATGGTCGATGTTTTGTTGTTTGAGTCAGTATTAAGGGCTTTAAAATTAAGTTGTAAAATTATTATGGTAGGCGACAGCGATCAGCTCCCACCAGTTGGGGCAGGCAATATCCTTAAGGATTTAATCAGTAGTCAACAACTTACAGTGATTAAACTAAAGGAGATTTTTAGGCAGGCACAAGAAAGTTGTATTGTTACAAATGCACATAAAATTGTCAATGGAATCAATCCTGATTTAAAGCAAAAACAAAGTGATTTTTTCTTTTTCCAAAGGCTTGAAAATGAATCCGTATTGGAGATGGTGATTGATTTATGTAAAAAAAGACTTCCAAAAGCATATGGATATTCGCCATTGGATGATATACAAATTCTCTGCCCATCAAGAAAAGGACCATTGGGTGTGGTGGAGGTAAACAAGGCGATACAGGGCGCCCTTAATCCCAAAAAAGCACAGAAAAGAGAAGTAAGATCCTTTATCTATACCTTTAGAGAGGGCGATAAGGTGATGCAAACTAGAAATAACTATGATATAACTTGGAGAAAAGATGGCGAAGACGGTGCGGGCATATTTAATGGAGATATCGGTAAGATTTTAAGCATTAACAAACAGAAACTTGAGGTTATGATTGATTTTGATGGTAGGATAACAAGTTATGACTTAGATCTGTTAGAGCAGCTGGAATTGGCATATGCAATTACAGTTCATAAAAGCCAAGGTAGTGAATTTGAGGCTGTTATCATGCCGATTTTAGGTGGCTTTGAAAAACTGTATTATAGGAATTTACTGTATACAGCTGTAACAAGAGCGAAAAAGCTTATGATACTGATAGGCTCACAGGTTAAGATAAATCAAATGGTGGAAAATAACCGTAAAACTTTAAGATATTCATGTTTAAAGGCGATGTTAACAAATGAGATTGGAAAAGACATTAATTAAAAGATTTATACTTGATTTATTTTATCCAAACCGTTGCCCATGCTGCGATTGTTTCATAAATTGGAGGAAAAATTTATGTGAACCTTGCATGGACAAGCTAGAAGTGATTAACAATGATCTTTGCCTAGGGTGTGGTAAGGCTCCTTGTAAATGTGATAATGGAATAAAATTTGATAAGGTGTATGCCTGTTACTATTATGAGGGGATTGCTGCCGAGGGTATTATTTCACTTAAAAAGGGTAATAATTTAAACTATGGAATTCACATTGGCGAACAGTTGGTTAAGCTTTTACAACAGGGTGAAGATTTATCCCAGTTTGATTATATTGTAGCTGTTCCGATGTCAAAGAAAAAAATTAAGAAACGTGGTTATAATCAAGCGGAAGTTATAGC
>JAAYSW010000009.1 GCA_012523875.1 Clostridiales bacterium | reverse complement strand
TCATAAACTTTTTTTATTTTATATCCATCTAATGATATTATGGAATCTCCTGAAATTATCTCAACCTTACCTATATTAACCTTAGGTTCTCTGTTCAATGCAAAATATATCCCAAGGATAACAATTAAAGAACAGATAACGAGTGCTATTCTCCTTTTCAAAAGCAAATCACCTCAAAATTAATATACCATAATTTCATAGGTTTGTCAATTAGTCTTATACACAAAAATCTAACCCTAAATACAGTATTTTTTTCACTATTTAATTCAAGTTAATATCTTGTTAAAACCTCCCTAACAAAAAGCAAGCAACACAGCAAAATTGATTAATCTCAAAAGCTGTGTCGCTCCATTATCATGCGTATTTTACACATGATAATTTAGTATATATTTTATTATATAGGAAAGCTTATTTATTCATAATCCACAACATTAACCCATGAGAGCAATAACTCACGTTCTTCTTCATTGCCCTTTACGGATTGGGATGCAGCAACAATAGGTAACCATTTTTGGATATACTGTTTTGCAGTATCACTCTTAGAACAGAATAAGTCAAGATATTCCTTTGCTCCATCAATATCATTCGCAAGCCAGAATAGCAGATATGTTCTTGCTACATCCGCCGAGGCATTCCCCTGTGTCGCATGTGCCCAATCAATAATATAGGCTGTACCATCGTCTTTAATAATAACATTACTTGGATTAAAGTCGCCGTGACAAACCTTAGTATGCTTAGGCATAGATTCTAGTCTTGTATGCAAATCATAACGAGTAGTTGCGTCCAAATCTGTTTCTGAAATTTTACGATTCATTTTATCCTTTAGCTTATTAAGCAAGGGAGCAGTCTTTGAATGAACCTCCATCTGTAAATCCACGAGCATTTCTAAATATTCCAATTTCTTTTTAGGGTTTTCCTCCATCATCTGTGCAAGAGTTTTCCCTTCGATAAATTCAGTAATTATCGACCACTTATTCTCAATCTTAGTGACCTCAATTATCTTTGGTATGCAAAGACCTGTTTCTTCAACTCTTGATTGGTTAAGTGCTTCATTGAGAATATCAGATTTTGAGTAATTCTCATCAAAAACCTTAATCGCCTTGTCGCCATCACGATATATGGTTTTCATTGGTCTAGTTGCAATAATATTATCAAGATTCATATCCAATACCTCCCTATATTTTTTCATGTGTGCCATAATATGCGTTCAAATACATTTGCTTAATTTCACTCATCAGTGGATAGCGTGGATTTGCACCTGTACACTGGTCATCAAACGCTTGGTCAACCATTTCATCAAGACTATCAAGGAAATCCTTTTCTTCAATACCATATTCTTGAATGCTCTTTTTAATATCAACCTTTTCCTTTAGGTCATCAATTGCTTTTGTTAGGCCTTCCATCTTTTCTATATCATTCTTTCCTTTAATACCTAGATAATCGGCAATTTCTGCGTATCTAGATAATGTGCGTGGATAATCATACTGTGAGAACGTACCCATCTTTGTTGGTGATTCACTTGAGTTGAATTTAATTACTTCGTTAATCAACAATGCATTCGCAATACCATGTGGTAGATTGTGGAATGCACCAAGCTTATGAGCCATAGAGTGGCATACTCCCAAGAATGCGTTTGCGAAAGCCATTCCTGCCATAGTTGCAGCATTAGCCATCTTTTCCCTTGCAACTGGTTCATTAGGACCATTATCATATGCCTTCGGTAAGTTTTCAAACACCATCTTTAGTGAACGTAATGCAAGTCCATCTGTATAATCTGTTGCAAGCATTGATGCATATGCTTCTATTGAGTGAGTTACAGCATCAATTCCTGATGCAGCAGTTAAGCCCTTTGGAGCGTTCATCATTAAATCAGCATCTACTATCGCCATATCTGGTAAAAGTTCATAATCAGCAAGCGGATACTTAACACCTGTTTGCTCGTCAGTGATAACTGCAAAAGGAGTTACCTCTGAACCTGTTCCTGCTGATGTTGGAATTGCAATGAAATATGCCTTTTCGCCCATCTTAGGGAACGCATAAACTCTCTTGCGTATATCCACAAAACGCATCGCCATATCCATAAAATCAGCATCTGGATGCTCATATAACACCCACATAATTTTAGCAGCGTCCATTGGAGAACCACCACCAACTGCTATAATACAATCAGGCTGGAATGCTTCCATAGCAGCAGCACCTTTCCTTGCACTTGCAAGTGTTGGATCAGGTTCAACATCAAAGAATGTAGTATGTTTTATATTCATTTCATCTAGCTTATCAGTAATAGATTTTGTATAATTATTTTCATATAAGAACTGGTCGGTTACAATGAACACTTTTTTCTTGTCCAAAACAGTTTTTAGCTCATCTAATGCACCAGGTAGGCAACCCTTCTTCATGTAAATCTTTTCAGGAGCTCTAAACCAAAGCATATTCTCTCTCCTCTCAGCTACTGTTTTTATATTAAGCAAATGCTTAACCCCAACATTATCGGAAACGGAGTTACCTCCCCAGCTACCACAACCTAAAGTAAGTGATGGTGCAAGGTTGAAGTTATATAAGTCACCGATACCACCATGGGAAGATGGAGTATTTACAAGTATTCTTGCAGTTTTCATGCGTGCTTCAAAAAATTCTAGTTTTTCCTTTTGTGTCAATGGATTTATATAAATAGATGAAGTATGCCCATATCCACCATCTTTAACAAGCTGGTCAGCCTTATTCAAAGCGTCCTCAAATGATTTAGCTCTATACATAGCCAATACAGGGGAAAGCTTTTCATGTGCAAATTCTTCTGAAAGGTCAACACTCTCAACCTCACCAATTAAAATCTTTGTAGCCTCGCTAACTTCTACACCTGAAAGCTGTGCTATCCTATATGCAGATTGCCCAACAATTTTAGCATTCAATGCACCATTTATAATAATTGTCTTACGAACCTTTTCAGTTTCTTCAGGGTTTAAGAAATAGCAACCACGCTTTGTAAATTCCTTTTTAACCTCATCATAGATTCCATCAGCAACTATAACCGATTGTTCGGAAGCACAAATCATTCCATTATCAAATATTTTAGAGTGAATAATTGAATTAACAGCAAGCTTAATATCAGCACTTTCATCTATAATTGCAGGAGTATTTCCAGCACCAACACCTATTGCTGGCTTACCACTGGAATAAGCAGATTTAACCATCCCTGGACCACCTGTTGCAAGAATCATATCGGATTCCTTCATAACCATAGTTGTCATTTCTAGGCTCGGAACATCAATCCAATCGATAATCCCCTCAGGAGCCCCAGCCTTCACTGCCGCTTCCAAAACAATCTTTGATGCAGCTATTGTACAATCTTTTGCCCTTGGATGTGGACTAATAATCATAGCATTTCTTGTTTTCAACGCTAAAAGTGTCTTGAAAATCGCTGTTGAGGTAGGGTTTGTTGTTGGAATAACTGCCGCAATTACACCAATTGGTTCCGCAATCTTTCTTATCCCGAACGCCTTATCCTCTTCAAGAACACCACAGGTTTTTGTATTCTTATAGGCATTATATATATATTCAGATGCATAATGATTTTTGATTACCTTATCCTCTACTACACCCATTCCTGTTTCCTGAACGGCATGCTTTGCAAGTGTAATCCTTTCCTTGTTTGCAGCAGATGCAGCAGCTAGAAAAATCTTATCAACCTGTTCCTGTGAATAGGTTGCAAAAACCTTCTGTGCCTCTTTTAATCTGGCAAGTGCTTCTCCAAGCTTTTTTACATTGTCTATGATTTCATAGTTCTTCTTTCCCATACCAATACTCCTCCTTTATAATTCATTCTGCCTCTCGTTGAGTTGTTCTGTCAAATGACTTGAAAGCAATGCAAGCGACGTCGCCATATTTTCATTTTGGACTAAAATATTTTTCGGAACAATTAGATGGGTTGGTGCAAAGTTCCAAATCACTAATATACCACTTTCTATCATTAAATCACATACAGCCTGTGCTTGTTCAGCAGGTACAGTTATAACACCAATCTTAATCTTCTTTTCCTTACATATCTCCTTAAAACGGCAGAGTGGAAGGATGTTCTTACCCGTTTCCGTCTGTCCAGTTTTACTTTCATCAATATCAAAAGCTGAAACCATGTTAAACCCATAATTTTTAAATCCCTCATATGCCAAAAGTGCTTTACCAAGCTTTCCTGCACCAACAATTACTGTATCATTGCTATTATTATACCCAAGAACAGTTTCTAATTCATCAATTAGGCAAGATACAATATATCCTATTCTAGGCCTACCCAAATTACTTACTGATGCAAGATCCTTTCTAACCTGTACATCACCTAAACCCAACTCATTAGCAATTGTTGTGGCAGAGATATTTTCAGGTGCATTAGCAGGTAAGGATTTTAGAAAATGCAGGTAAGTGGACAGTCTTTCCAGAACTGCTTTGGATAGAGGATTGCATTTCATTGATATCCTCTCCTATCTTGGTTAGCTTTAGAGAATAATTATCTCTTAACCTGTTAATATTTTAACATATATTTATTAGTTTTGGAATTGTAAAAAAAGCATATCGATATATATTTATCGATATGTTTAAACTGATTAAAAACTTATAATAAAACAAGAAAATTTTCTACATATTCATCAGGAATTTTTCATTTTCTGTAACCTTTCAAGAAATTGTACATCCAAAGGAGTGAGTTGGTAATCATTCCTATAAATCAAAACATCCCTATATATCCTTGTATTCGATTTAAATGGTCTTTGTATTATACCCTGACCATCTGGTATTTCAATTTTGTCAGGATAAACCTGTAAAAATGTACCATGTACAGTATTGAGCAAATCAATTGAACTTGCTCTTTCAAAAACAAGTATCCGCTTATCTATATTATTGGGCAATTCCTCTTTTTTAACCTCATTAAATGGCATCGATGGTACAAAAGGGTCAGCGTAGGCAATCTCAATAAATTCGTCTAAATCTGATAGTTCTATCTCCTCTTTTTCAGCTAATGGATGATTTTTTGATATAGCAATATTATATGTAAACTTAGTTAACACCTCATAAACTAACCCCTTATCACTCATCATCTTCTTGAAGTTTTTATGATGATTATCAGCATAGCGGATGATGCCAAGATTATAATCCATATGTAAAACATTATTAATTGCACGTGCCGAATTTGTTTCCCTATAAAAAAATTCAATCGGTTTTGTTGCGTCAACATTCCTTACAAATCTTGAAAACGCATGAGAAATATATCCAGACCTAGGAACAGATATCGAAAACTTCTGTTTGATATTCTTCTCCTGATTATAGATTGATTCAACCTCATCAATTTGGTTAAGAATTACTTTTGCGTGTTGCAAGAATTCCTCACCCTGTGGAGTAACAAACATTCCCCTAGTTGTTCTATTAAATATCACAATGCCAAGTGATTCCTCTAAATCCTTAATTGCACGGCTTAAATTAGGTTGTCCCATGTAAAGGTTTTGTGCAGCCTTATTGATGGAGCGTGTTTTTTCCACTTCAACAGCATATTTCAAATGTAAAATATTCATGAGTCAGCCTTCTTTCTTTTCACTTAGTTTACATACTATTGTTATTTTTCCTTACTTTCTTTTCATTTAATTATATCATATCTCAGCTCTTTATTCAACAATATAGGGTGAATGTTTTCGCCTTACTAACAAAGTTAAACATACATTAACTTTTATTTTAAAGTTTTATTAATATAAATAAGAAATGTTCACTTCTTTATTTTCACAAAGAAATGAACATAAATTTTATCTATTGATTTGCAGTGAAGATATTAACCCATCAATAGTTTCTTGGTTCTTCCCCTCAACATCTGTTAATGTGAATATATAAATCGCCTCATCTACACCGAGCAATATCTGTGTTATATAGGTCAAAGCATCGTCTTTCTTAGTTGTAAAAACTACCTTATGCCCCTTGTTTCCGCTTATCTCTAACTCTTTATAGTTAATAAATTCAACGCTGTCCCCCATTCCAGCAAAATGATCCTTTTTAAAATATTCCTCATCAGCAGTTTTAAAAACATCATCGGTGGGCCCAGAAATAAAACTCAAGCTATTTCCCTCACCATCCGTAAAAGCCTCAATTGCATTTGCAATCGTAACCTTACTCCAACCATTAGGAAGCTTTACCGTATAACCATTATCTGATTTATAAACACCATCCACAGGAATGTTTTCCACCTGTGCTAAACTACTATCAGAATTTATTCCACTACTGCCTTTTGAGTCCTCGCCCTTATTACACGCTACCAGAGAAAGCCCCAAAACAGCAACTACCATTAAACCAAGAATCCTTTTCATTGAAAATCCCCCTCTATTACCTTATTAATTATAAGAGTACTATAACGGTAGCATTTTCAAGGACGCTACCGTTAAAATTGTCTTATACTTATTTTTTAAATATAACTAAAGAATCCATAGCATTATCAAATATTTCAGGCTTATCCCCCTCAATATCTGTATAAGTGAATACAAAAATATCCCCATCTACATCAATAAATGCCTGTGTCTGTTGTACTTCAAACGTAAGAACCTTATTAGTAAACCTTACTATATGTGCCTTACGTCCAGCAATCTTAACCTCTTCGTAGCTTTTAAACTTAGCATTTCCACCCAGTCCTGGTAAATATGTATCCCTAAAGAAAGATTCATCAGCAGTTTCAAACTCCGTGTTACTAGGAGTCAATAAAAATGCAATATTATTTCCTAAATCATCTGAAATTATATCACCCGATGATGAGGAATTAGTTCCTTCCCAACCTTCAGGTATCTTCATTGAATACCCATTCTTTGATGTGTAAGTGATATACTCTGAAAGTCCAACAGAATTATTTGAGGAATCCTTAGATTTAGTTTCCCCCTCATTATCACTATCTTTTATAGTGCTTGATGAACTGATATCAGCTTTTGCCTTTTTACTAGTTTTTGAATCATCATCATCTTTACCACAAGCAACCAAAGGAAAGGCTAAAGTTAGAGCCATTAGTCCGCTAATTATTTTTTTTATCATAAGTAGAACTCCTTTCAATTTTAGCATTATTAATTATATCACCAATGATATTAAATGTCAAAGGATTCCACCTTATTTATAAATAGCTTCCCATTCACATAAAATAACATAATTTTTATTAGGTGTATATTTATATCTATTCCTCGGGGTAGTAATCATCATAATCTTCTTCCTCAAGTATCAAATTATTTTCTATGTCCCCTAATAGCTCCCTCTCCGATTTCTTCTTTATATAAATAACTATCACAACAACAGCCATTATTGCTATAACCACCAAAACAGCTATAATATAAACTAATTTATTGCTTTCAACATCCCTTGCAAGCTTTAGTTTATTATTCACAGCATAAATATTACCTATACTACCCACAGGAGCATCTATAACAACATCCGAAATTAGCTCTTGAAGTTGTGCATATTCATTATAAGTATATCCAAAGGCATAATCACCAATTTCAGTTACGCTACTTGGTATTTTTATTTTCTTCAGCTCCAAACAACCATAGAACGCATAGGAACTTATTTCTGTAACGGAATTAGGAATTTCAACTGAAGTTAAGCTAATGCAATCGCTGAATGCACCCTCGCCTATGCTTTTTAATGTGTTAGGCAAATTTAGCTTAGCCAGCCTTGTGCAACCCAAGAAACTACCATTACTTATTTCCTGCAATGAATTAGACATTGTAATCTTCTCTAAGCTTGTGCAATTAAAAAATGCATAATCGCCTACCCTAGTAACAGTATCCGGCATTAGATATTCGGTATCCAACTTCCCACTCGCATATGCGACAATTTCTGTTACATCTTTACTAAAGAGATTTCCTTCCACACTTATAAAATTTTCATTCTGCTTATCGACCAAAATCTTCTCTAATTTTTCACAGTTAGAAAACGCCATTGGAGCAATAACCGCAACATTTTTCATAATTTTGATTTCTTTTAAACTATTGCATAGAGTGAACGCATTCTGCCCGATAAAAGTAAGGGATTCAGGCAAAATTATCTCCCTTAAGGAACTACAAGCCCAAAAGGTTTCTTTACCTATACGCTCGACTCCTTCAGGAATTTCTATTTTTTCAAGCGATGAACAACGATAAAAAGCTGCCCCTCCTAAAACCTTAACAGCTTTAGGAATACTTATTTCTTTTAGCTCAAAGCAATCTTCAAAAGCTTGTTGACCAATTTCTACAATTGTATCTGGTAATTCAACCTTCGCCAATACAGAACAGCGATAAAATGCTGTATCTCCAATCCTTGTAACAGGTTTTCCATCAATCTTATTTGGAATAACAACCTCTACACTTTCCGGATTACAACCAATTATTGTGATTTCTCCGTTCTCAATCGTATAAATAAGCTCATTATATGAATACTCCTGCTCTTCGGTTTCTGTTCTATTAAAATCTGAATCAATTATTACTGAATCACCAACTGCGTCCTCGCCATAAGCAACAATACCTGCAACCATCGGCAATAGCAAAATAATTGTTATAGTTAATGATGATAGAACTATCCTCTTTATGTTTTTATTCATCCGAATATTCCCCTATGCTTTCTTCTTTTTAGTTCTCACAATAATTACAAGTGTTGTTATAACAGCAAGTCCACCAACAACTAGAATCACCACTATTAATGTTATAGGCATCTCATCACTTTTGCCATCTTCAGAAGCAAGAGTAGAAACCTTGCCTTCATCCTCCGTAGTGTCTGGAGGGCTTGTCTGCTGTTCTACAACACCAGTTGAAATAAATGTAAAATTATTTTCATTTGCATATGCTTCAGCATTGCTACCTGTTTTACCATGAATTTTAAAATTAGCATTTCTAACTAATTCCTTTGAAATATTATAGTTATATCCAACAGCATTTTCACCAATTACTATAAGTTTCGATGGTAATTCGATTTCATTTAAACTTGTACAACCTGAGAATGCACCCTCATTTAATATATTTAGACCCTCAGGTAGAACAACCTCTCTAATTGAAGTGCAATCGCTAAATGCACCCTGACCAATTTCTTTTAATGAATCTGGTAGCGTAATTTCTGTAAGCGATGTACAACCACCAAACGCACCTCTTTCCAGCGTGATAAGTGATGTGGACCATTTTATATCTGTTAAAGCTGTGCAGTATGCAAACGCATATTTACTAACCTTGTCTAAATAGTTTGGTAAGGTAATCTCTTTTAATTCCGTAGATTTAGCAAAAGCCCACTCCCCAATTAGAACTAGAGATTCGGGTAAAACAATCTTTTCAAGTTTACTATTTGAAAAAACCCCATAATCAATAAATGAAACCCCATTAGGAAGTGTGTATTCCGTTACTTCCGAGCCAATTGGATATGCTATAATCATCGACATATCCTTGTCAAATATTGCACCATCCAAATCAAAAAATGAGTCATTATCCTTAGAAACTTCATATTCCTTTACATTAACGCATCCATAAAAAGCAAAGGCTCCTACCTCTTCCACGCTTGCAGGAATAATAATCTTTTCAGCAATAACCTTTGATATCGTATTATCGTCGTCCGATACTTTATAGAATAAGTTTTTGCCCAAGGCTTTAACAGGGTATCCATCTATTTCCTGAGGAATAGTGATAACCGTTTCCGTAAAGTTTGTATAATCCACGAGGGTTGCTCCACCATTAATTACAAAGTATGAATAGTCCCCCGAAACAAGTATTTCAACATCTTCCATTCCGTCCTCAGCGAATACGCTTATCCCCGACAATAATATACAAAATATTATCACAAAAACACTGAGCAATGTTCTTTGCTTTGGCTTCATTTAAATTCCTCCATTAACTTAGGCTAAACTATCTAAAATACATAAGTATGAGGGTTATTAGCCCCCATACTTTAACAAATTTAATTCTTAGCAGTATGCTTTTATTTTATTCTACCGTTACTGATTTTGCAAGATTACGAGGCCTATCTACATCATTTCCTTTTAGCACAGATGTATAATATGCGATAAGCTGTAGTGGAACAACTGCAAGCATCGGCATAAGAATATCATCTATATCAGGAACTGAAATACTATAATCAGCAACATCGCCATCAGCAGAGTAGCTTTCACGGCATACCATTGTTACCCTTGCTCCCCTTGCTTTAACTTCTTTAATATTACTTACAGTCTTTTCAATTAATTTTGATTGAGTTGCCACTGCTACAACAGGTGTCCCTTCTGATATCAGGGAAATTGTACCATGCTTTAATTCTCCCGCAGCATATGACTCCGAGTGTATATAGGAAATTTCCTTCAATTTAAGCGAGCCTTCCATGCTCAACGCATAATCAAGTCCCCTGCCTATATATAGCAAACTATCAGCAGTCATAAGTGATGCTGCAACATATTGCTCGCCCGTTTTATCCTCTAAAATAGTTTCGATAAGTTGTGGTGTCTGCTGTAAAAGTGCAGTGAGCCTTTTGCATTCTTCCTCATCTATCATACCCTTTGCAAATGCCAATTTAAATGCAAAGAGATACATAACAGCAATCTGAACCATATATGCTTTAGTTGATGCAACAGCAATTTCAGGACCTGCATGAGTATAAATCACCATATCTGCCTCACGGGCAATTGAGCTTCCCTTCACATTAACGATTGCAAGGGTTTTAGCCCCTAAATCTTTAGCCAGTCTCATTGCAGCAAGGCTATCGGCAGTTTCTCCCGATTGTGAAATAATAATAACTAAATCATCCTTTGTAACTATCGGGTCCCTATACCTAAATTCAGATGCAATATCAACAATTACTGGAACCTTAGCAAGCTTCTCTATAACATATTCTCCAACAATTCCAGCATGCATAGCAGTACCGCAAGCTACAACGAAAATCTGGCGGAAATTTTTCATATTTTCAAGAGTAATTCCACACTCCTCAAGATTTGGCAAGCCATCAACAATTCTAGGTGCAATTGTTGTTTTTATTGCAGTTGGCTGTTCATGAATTTCCTTGAGCATATAATGCTCATAACCGCCTTTTTCAGCTGATTCCATATCCCAATCAGCAACCTTCAGCTCTTTATCAAGCTTTTTATAATGTAAATCATAAATTTTAGTACAATATGGACTAAGCACTGCAATTTCATTTGGCTCAAGCAAATAATAATTCTTTGTGTATTTTAATATTGCAGGCACATCTGAGGCGATGAAGCTTTCACCTTCACCAACTCCAACAATAAGTGGGCTTTCCTTGCGTATCGCAAAAATTGTATCGGTAAAGTCTTGGAAAACAATACCTAAAGCAAAGGAGCCTTCCAATTCATGCATTGTATTTACAATCGCTTCAACAGGGTTACCATCATAATAATAATCAAGCATCTGTGCCACCACTTCAGTATCAGTTGCACTTTTAAACACTCTACCTTGACTCATTAAAAACTCTTTTAATTTCTTATAATTCTCAATAATTCCATTATGAACTATCGTAACCCTTTCGCCACTGTGTGGATGAGAGTTGACATCAGATGGCTCGCCATGTGTAGCCCATCTAGTATGTCCAATACCTGCACAACCACGTGGCTTTCCTGTTTCTTTCATTTTATCTTCAAGGTCAGCAAGTCTACCCTTAGTTTTTGCAACAGTTATTTCGCCATTCTCAAAAATAGCGATACCCGCAGAATCATATCCTCGGTATTCAAGCTTTGATAAACCGCTCACAAGGACGTCTGTACAATCCCTGTGACCAACATAGCCAACTATTCCGCACATATCAATTACCCCCATTATATTATACTGTTAATTATACCATTTAAATATTATTTTTTCAACACTTTATTTATGAAATTTAACCATATCAATGTGAAAGTTTTGTGATATATTAGAGAAAGATATTATTTAAGCTTTGCATACATACAGGAATCTAAGACTTTATTATTCTTAATAACATTATTTTTCATAATACCCTCAAGCATAAACCCTGCTTTCTCCAACGCTTTTCGGGAGCCTATATTATCTGCAAAGGGTTCAGCATGGATTCGGATAATGTCGTATTCATCAAAAACTATTTTGCAAACCTTTGAAATTGCAGTATTCATTATGCCTCTGCCCCAGAACTCTTCAGCAAGCCAGTAACCAATTTCTCCAGTTTTAGAATAAACATCATCACGAAAAAAAACACCAACACTACCAATTGCCTTTTTATTTATAACAATCGCACGACAGATCTGACTTTCTCCCTCTTTTCGCATACAGTGATTGACATAATATTTTGCGTCATCCAAAGTATACGGATATGGAAAAGCGTTCCTCAAATTATCAGCAATATTTTTATTATTTGCATATTCTGCAATTTCTTTTATATAATCCAACCGCCACTTCTTTAGTTCAAACTCCACATTATCAACCCCAAATTAAACTGTTAGAATATGATATAACCATTATTTATAAGTATAGCGTGCAGTTTTAACCACACGCAATACGCTACATTTCACTTCTATTTTCTAATGCCCTAAACAGCGTTATTTCATCGGCATATTCAAGTATTCCTCCAACAGGCAAGCCAAATGCAAGCCTTGTAACCTTAACACCCATCGGCTTTAACAACTTAGCTATGTACATAGCAGTAGCCTCACCCTCAACGGTCGGATTTGTTGCCATTATAATTTCAGAAACCTCACCGTCTTTTATACGGGACAATAGCTCTTTAATTCGCAGCGAATCAGGGGTAACTCCATCAATTGGGGAAATTAGCCCATGTAAAACATGATAAACACCCCTATATTCACGAGTTCTTTCAAATGCAGTAACATCCTTAGGGGATTCTACTACACAAATTAGGGATTTATCCCGCCTACCATCATCACAAATTAAGCATAAATCAAGTTCAGTAAGGTTTTGGCACACTGAACATGGATGTACTGTTTTTTTAGCTTCAATAAGAGCATTAGCAAAGGCTTTTACATCTGATTCAGACATCGACATAATATGATAAGCAAGCCTCTGTGCTGTTTTCATACCAATCCCTGGTAACCTAGCAAACTGTTCCGCTAAAATTACTAACGGGAGTGCATTATGATCTGCCATATAATTTTATCCTAGAACAAGCCTGGCAATGAAACGCCACCAGTTACCTTGCCCATTTCCTCTTCAGTTGTTTCCTCAACAATTGAAACCGCCTGATTTATTGCACTGATAATCAAATCTTGAAGCATTTCAATATCATCAGCATCAACAACCTCTGGTTTAATTGTCAAGCTATTTATAGATTTATTACCCTTCATAACCACTTCAACAGCACCGCCACCGGAAGTAGCAGTGAATTCTCTTTCTTCTATTTCACTTTGAAGTGCAGTAATTTCATTCTGCATTTTCTGAGCCTGTTTTATCATTGAACTCATATTTTGTGGCGTTCCGCCCTTCATTCCTTTTGGTATTCTTGCTTTCATAGTTAAACTCCTCTTTTTTATTATAAGTCACTTTACGATTGTATATACATTTAGCATTAATCAACCGAAGTGTCAATTTTTAAATCCTCTGCTTTTTTAAGTAAATCCTCTGCCTTATTATTTTTTTCTTCTTCCTCCACGCATTTCGCCCTAATAATATATTGCTTTCCCAAGACTTTTTGTACACATTCACCAAGGCTAAGTGCATTTTCTTTATTCTTGAAAAGTGTTAAAAAGAACTTGTTTTTAGCATTAATTAAGAGCAAATTTCCATTAGTAAATGCTGTTGAATCGGAAAGACTACCCGAAACAGCAGGAGAAATCAAGTGAAACTCCTTCAAAACCTCCGACCAATTTTTCACTACACTAAAGTCCTCAGGGCGTAGTTTTGACATATCTACAGGTTGCTCCTGAATCTGTTCAGCAGTATTCTTTTGTTTCCTAGGCTTTTCCTCGGAATAAAGCGTTGGTTTCCTTTGTATTCCAACAGAAATTTTTTCTTCTAGCTTTTTTATTTTATCATAAATATCAGAATTGTCAAGAGATTTTTCAATATTTCTGTTGTTTTTACCTAAACATAGCTTTACAATGCCCATTTCCAACTCAACTCTTTTATTAACAGCACGAGCCAAACGCTCATTACAGCTTTGCAAAACAGACAAATATTCAATTATCTCCTGTAATTCTAGCTGTTCGGCCATTTTTATAAGCCTATCAATCTCATCGGGCATACAATTTATTACATCAGTCTGCTTAGGATTTACTTTTAATAGCATAATATTTCTAAATTGCAAAATAATCTCATCACAGAGCCTTTGCATATCCTTTGACATTGCATAGAGATTATCCACAACCCCAATTGCTGATGATGTATCCTCAGCAATAATAGCATCTATAATATCAAATAAATGCCCTCTGCCAGCAACTCCTGCAGCGGTAGAAACAGTTTCCTCAGTAATTTTGTCGGAAAATGCTGCACACTGGTCCATAAGCGATAAGGCATCACGCATACCGCCATCTGCAAGGGTAGCAATCATAACAGAAGCCTTTTCATCAAGCGTTAAATTCTCCTGTTCAGCAATATAGAGAAGGCGTTTAGAAATATCATCAGCAGTAATCCTTCTGAAATCAAATCGCTGGCAACGTGAGGTTATCGTTGCAGGGACCTTGTGTAATTCAGTCGTTGCAAGTATAAATTTAACATAGTAGGGAGGCTCCTCCATAATCTTCAGCAATGCATTAAAAGCACTCGGTGAAAGCATATGCACTTCATCTATAATATATATTTTGAACTTACAACGTTCAGGCGTATAAATAGCACCATCTCGCAAATCACGAACATCATCAACACTATTATTTGAAGCCGCATCTATCTCAATTATATCAGAAAGTGCAAACTCCTCAGCATCTTTACAAATATCACATTCAAGACAAGGATTACCCTCCACTTGATTATTACAATTAACAGCCTTTGCAAATATCCTTGCACAAGTAGTTTTGCCCGTCCCTCTAGAACCTGTAAAAAGGTATGCATGAGCTGTTTTATCGTTTTTAATCTGATTTTGCAATGTAGTGGTAATATGTGGTTGCGAAATTACATCATCAAAAGAAAGCGGACGCCATTTTCTGTATAACGCTTTATACACCCAACCACCTCCTAAACCGTTTGTTCAGCCTTATTAATCTTCGCTATTGCGACCTGTTTAATCTCATCATAATAGCTTTTATAATCGTTAATATCACTAATTCTGTTAACAATTGCCATCTCATAATATTCAAAACT
>JAAYSW010000008.1 GCA_012523875.1 Clostridiales bacterium | reverse complement strand
CAGCGACCCAAAATTCAAAACGGTTTTTGTTTTGGATTTTGGTTGAGCGAGCCTAAGCCATCGCGGCGATTGAGCGACGCATTTCTTTGGTTCGTTTCTTTGTGCGAGCAAAGAAATGAACATATATAATTTATTAAGTGTAACGGTTAGATTATAATTAATGGCATTAAATTAAATCAGAACGGGAGCCTTGCGGCGATTGAGCATAGGAGCCTTGTGGCGACTGAGCATAGGAGCCTTGAACGAATGAATTACCCCCTTGACATTTTCACTGATATAGCATAAAATAAAGGATGACAATTCGTTAATTTTATTAAGGATGGGATAAAATGCTTAAGAACACCGAAAAAACAATGGATAAGATAGTAGCACTCTCAAAATCAAGAGGCTTCGTTTATGCTGGCTCTGAAATTTATGGTGGCCTTTCTAACACATGGGACTACGGTCCTCTTGGTGTTGAATTTAAAAATAATATAAAAAAAGCCTGGTGGAAAAAGTTCATACAGGAAAGTCCATATAATGTAGGTCTGGACAGTGCAATACTTATGAACCCACAGGTTTGGGTTGCCTCCGGTCATGTTGGTGGCTTCTCTGATCCACTTATGGATTGTAAGGAATGTAAAACACGACACCGTGCCGACCAACTTATCGAAACACAATCTGATGTTATTCCAACGGGCTGGACTTTCGAACAGATGAGTGAATTCATAGCCGAAAACAATATTAAATGTCCTAATTGTGGCAAATGTAATTTTACTGAAATTAGAACATTTAATCTAATGTTTAAAACCTCACAGGGCACTACGGAAAGTTCTAAAAATGAGCTATATCTTCGCCCAGAAACTGCACAGGGTATATTTGTAAATTTTAATAATGTTCAGCGAACCTCACGAAAAAAAGTTCCTTTTGGTATCGGTCAGGTGGGTAAATCATTCAGAAACGAAATTACCCCTGGTAACTTTATTTTCAGGACAAGAGAATTTGAACAGATGGAGCTTCAGTTCTTTTGCAAGCCAGATACGGACCTCGAATGGTTCTATTATTGGAAAGATTTTTGCAAGAATTGGCTTATGGAACTTGGTCTTAAAGAAGAAAACTTAAAAATGCGTGACCACGGTAAAGATGAACTATCCTTCTATTCTAAGGCTACAACTGATATAGAATATTTATTTCCGTTCGGTTGGGGAGAGCTTTGGGGCATAGCTGATAGAACTGACTATGATTTGAAACAACATATGGAGCATAGCGGTAAGTCAATGGAGTATTTTGATCCTGAAGATAATAGTAAATATATTCCTTATGTTGTTGAGCCATCACTTGGCGTTGATAGGGTTACTCTTGCATTTCTTTGTGAAGCATATGATGAGGAAACACTAGCTGATGGTGATGTGAGGACAGTCCTGCATTTCCATCCAGCACTAGCACCAATTAAGGCTTGCATTCTGCCCCTTACAAAAAAGCTGAAAGAGCCAGCACTTGAAGTTTATACAATGCTTGCAAAGAAATTTAATGTTGAATATGATGAAACTGGAGCAATCGGTAAGCGTTATCGTAGACAGGACGAAATAGGTACGCCTTTCTGTATAACATATGACTTCGATACATTGGAAAAGGACGGCTGTGTAACAGTTCGTGATAGGGATACAATGGCTCAGGAGCGAGTTAAAATTGAAGATTTGGTTAAGTATATCGAGGATAGAATTGAGTTTTAATCTTTGTATAAGCTTTTAAAAGCAAATAAGACTTTATAAATATTAAACATAATAAGAGAGCATATTTCACAAAAATCTGAAAATAGATTGGAGTGAATATGCTCTTTAGTTTTATAAAATATTAGTGAAAAATAAAAATTAATATTTTTGTAACTGAATATTATTGCCTTTGTTTTTTAAAAAGGTTGAAAAAGTCACAAATAAAATATATAATAGATATAGTATGAATTGAAATTATTCAAAATTTTAGGAGGTAACAAGTGGGCAAGATATTAATTACTGGTGGAACTGGGTTTATAGGTAGCCATACTTGTGTTGAATTGCTTGATAAGGGCTATGAAATAGTTGTAATGGATAACTTAAGTAATTCTAAATTTGAAAGTGTTAAGCGTATTGAACAATTAACGAATAAAACCTTTAAGTTTTATAAAGTTGATATGCTTGATTTTAATGGTATGTGTAAGATTTTTGATGAGAATAAAATTGATTCTGTTATCCATTTCGCAGGCTTGAAGGCAGTTGGCGAATCGGTACAAAAACCACTTGAATACTATAATAATAATATAGTGGGAACTGTTAATTTACTGCGAGTTATGGATAGGTATAACTGCAAGAATATGATTTTTTCCTCATCAGCTACAGTTTATGGTGTGGATAATTCTCCTCCATATACCGAGGATATGACAACATCGGCAACTAATCCATATGGGTATACAAAAGTCATGATTGAACAGATTTTGCGTGATTTATGTATCGCCGATAGTGATTGGAGCGTTGTATCCCTGCGGTATTTTAATCCTATTGGTGCGAATAAGAGTGGGTTAATTGGCGAAGATCCAAATGGGATTCCTAATAATCTTGTGCCATATATTGCCCAAGTTGCCATTGGAAGGCTAGAAAAGCTAAGCATCTATGGAAATGATTACAAAACACCAGATGGAACAGGTGTAAGGGATTATATTCATGTTGTAGATTTAGCAAAGGGGCATATTTCAGCTTTGGATTACGCTAAAAACCATAGAGGCTTTGAACCAATAAATTTAGGTACGGGCAATGGCTCAAGTGTTCTTGAAGTAGTAGCAAGCTATGAAAAGGCATGTAATAAAAAAATTACAAAGAGGTTTGCTCCAAGGCGTGCTGGGGATTTAGCCATTTCCTATGCCAATGTTCAAAAGGCTAAAAGGCTGTTGAACTGGGAGGCAAAGTATAATATTGATGAAATGTGTGTTGATAGCTGGAACTTTACCGTTAAAAATCCTAAAGGCTTATAATAAGGAGGGGCTATGATTTATACCGTTACTCTTAATCCATCCCTTGATTATGTTCTGCAAGTTGACAATCTTGTAAAGAATTGCGTTAACCGTTCTAGTGCGGAACAACTTATTGCTGGTGGCAAGGGGCTTAATGTTTCTATTATGCTTAAAAACCTCGGCATACAGACTGTTACACTTGGGTTTATAGCAGGGTTTACTGGCGAAAAGATTAGGGAGGAAGTTAAGAAAATTGGTTGTATTGATGAATTTATCATGCTCCCAAAGGGATTATCTCGAATTAATATCAAGCTTAAGGGCAGTGAGGAAACGGAAATAAATGCACAGGGACCATATATTCCTGAACAAAGCCTAAACATTCTATTTAAAAAACTTGCAAAGCTAAAGGATAACGATATTTTAATTCTTGCAGGCAATGCACCATCTTCCCTTGGCAATGATATTTATGCAAAAATAATGTCTACCCTATCTGATAGGAACATCCTTACAGTTGTGGATGCTAGTGGTGAACAACTTATTAAAACCCTAAAGTATAAACCCTTTCTTATTAAACCAAATATTCATGAGCTTTCTGAGGTTTTTAATGTACCAATTGAAACAAAAGAGGATATTATCCTTTATGCTAAGAAACTTTGTGAATTAGGTGCCAAAAATGTCATAGTATCGATGGATAAGCGTGGTGCAGTAATGGTTTGCTCCGAAAGTGAATATTATTGTAAAGCAAAATGCATTTCAGCAGTAAATTCAACAGGGGCTGGTGATTCAATGGTTGCAGGATTTCTTGCTAAATATCTAGAATCTAGGGATAAGAAAAAGGCACTTTCCTTTGCGGTAGCAACTGGTACTGCGGCAACTTCTTGTATGGGCTTTCCAACTAAAGAAGATATAATTGCATTATGTGAATAAAATTATGAAGGTAGTGATATTATGCAAACAGCAGACAATATTTTTCTTTTTGTTGTGCTTGTATCGGCGGTCATTGTGATAACAGTGTTTTTTGTTAGCCTTAAAAAAGATCGTCAAAAGGCTGAACAAAAACAAATTAAAAATATACCACAAAGGAAAGTTCAATCAAGTAAATCTAATGGTATCATAAGTGAAACTGCCCAACTAACCGAAAAAGCCGACACTCGAACAAGGAGGATTGACGACAAGGGTAATATTTCGGCTACAAATGAGAGCTTTCAGCTTGTATTCACGACTAAAGACAATAAAAAGCTTTATTTCAGCGTAACAAAGCAAGCCCTAAAAGCTATGCCATTTAATGAAAAAGGATTACTTACATATAAGAATAAAAACTTTATAAAATTTAAATATTCAGGTGGTACAATTGAGAATAAATAAGTGTGCCCCCTCTGGACTCCATAGTTTAATTAATATCTGTCTATACGTACAAAAAATCTCCCCAATTATAGGGGAGATTTTTTTATAAAATAAAATTAATCCTGTGGTTCTTTATTCCAACTGTAAAGCTTACGTAATTCCTTACCAACCTCTTCAAGCTGATGTTCCTTTGCAAGCCTTCTAGTTGCATTAAAGTGAACACGACCACTCTGGTTTTCCTGAATCCAATTCTTAGCGAATGTTCCATCCTGAATTTCAGAAAGAACCTTCTTCATTTCCTTCTTTGTTTCGTCAGTAATAATTCTCTTACCAACCTGATAATCACCAAATTCAGCAGTGTCAGAAATTGAATATCTCATTCTGCCAAATCCACCCTCATAAATTAAATCTACAATCAATTTCATCTCATGGATACATTCAAAGTATGCATTCTCTGGGTCATAGCCAGCCTCAACCAAAGTTTCGAATCCTGCCTGCATCAAAGCAGTAACACCACCGCAAAGAACTGCTTGCTCACCGAATAAATCGGTTTCAGTTTCCTGTCTGAATGTTGTCATAAGAACGCCCGCTCTTGAACCACCAATACCTGCCGCATATGCAAGTGCTGTATCCAAAGCCTTTCCGCTTGCATCTTGATGAATCGCAACCAAGCAAGGAACACCCTTACCCTCAACATATTCTGAACGCACTGTATGCCCTGGTCCCTTAGGTGCAATCATGATTACATCAACATCAGCAGGTGGTACGATACAGCCATAATGAATATTAAAACCATGTGCAAAAGCAAGAGCCTTGCCAGCAGTCAAATTCGGCTCAATACTTTCCTTATAAAGAGTAGCTTGTTTTTCGTCATTAATCAAAATCATAATAACATCAGCAGCCTTCGCAGCGTCAGCCGCAACCATAACTTTTAATCCTGCTTTTTCAGCTCTATCCCATGACTTGCTACCCTCATATAGCCCAACGATAACATTAACACCACTCTCATGCAAGTTCAATGCATGTGCATGACCCTGACTTCCATAACCAATGATAGCAACAGTTTTCCCATCAAGATTACTAAGATTACAATCTTTTGAATAATAGATTTTTGCCATTTTTATTCCTCCAATAATTAATTATATATACAGCACAATTCCTAATGTTGTATTATTATTTTTTAATTGAAATAGAGTCAGCACCCTTTTGTATAGCTATTGTGCCTGTTCTAACCATTTCAATTATCCCATAGGGCTTAATTAGTTCCTCAAAGCGTGCTAAATGAAAATTCGTATTTGAAATTTCTAAAGTCATGGTAGTAAGGGATAAATCAATAATCTTTGCCCCCATAACATCCACAATAGTTGTGATTTCAGAACGCTTTTCAGGTGTTGCTGAAAGCTTTACAAGCATAAGTTCCCTTGCAAGCAATTCATCTTTACTAAGAGTTTTTACCTTTATAACTTCAATCAGCTTGTTAAGTTGCTTTTCAAGCTGTTCAAGGGTATATTCGTTGCCATCCGCAACAATTGTTATACGGGAGATACTCGGGTCATCCGTCACACCAACGGCAAGGCTGTCTATATTAAAGCCCCTCCTTGAGAAAAGACCTGAAATACGGGATAGAACACCCGCATGATTCTCCACAAGAATACTAATTGTTCTTTTCATTTTCAAATCTCCTAAAGTGTAGATTCTAGCGGAGAAACCATACATTCTACCAATAAGGGTTCTCCGTCATTTCTAACGAGTTTATCTATTGCCTCCTGTGCAGTTTCCATATTTGTAACACGGAAAGCAGGAATATCGTATGCCTTTGCAATCTTAATAAAATCAGGACTTCCCTCTAAACTTACAGCAACCTGATTGTCTTCATAAAGTTTTGTTTGAAGCTCACGAACCATACCAAGCCTTTTATTTGTCATAACAACAATTTTAATGGGAATATTATGTTGTTTAATTGTTGCAAGTTCCATCATTGACATCTGGAAAGCACCATCTCCACAAACAGCGATAACATTCGAATCTTCTGAAGCAAGCTTTGCACCAATCGCACATGGAACGGAATACCCCATAGTACCCATACCACCACTTGTGAGGAACCTCCCCTTTTTGACCCTAAAGAAATTGGAAGACCAAATTTGGTTTTGCCCAACATCAGCTACATAAATTGTATTCTCACCAGCGGCATCCGATAGCTTAGAGATAAATTCCTTAGGATTAATATATCCAGTTTCAGCTTGTGTAAAGCTTGGAGTTTTCCTAAATGTTCTCAGATGTTCAATCCATTCTATATGAGTTTTTTCTTCAACAACCTCTAGAAGCTGATTAAGAATAATTTTCGAATCACCAACAAGTGGAATATCCACAGTTATATTCTTCCCAATCTCAGCCGGGTCTATATCAATGTGTATTATTTTTGTAGTTTTAGCAAGGAAAACAGGGGATCTAACCGCCCTATCGCCAACCCTTGCACCTATTAAAATCAACAAATCACAATCGGTAACCGCTTTGTTAGCGGAAGAAACACCATGCATACCGAGCATACCAAAACAACGCTCATCATATCCAGAAATAGCACCCTTACCCATCATTGTAGTAACAATAGGAATATCTGCTTTTTCGGCAAGTGCATATACTTCTTCACAGGCATCAGCAGCAATTATCCCTCCACCCACGCATATAAGTGGCTTTTTTGATTCAGCAATTGCGGCCGCAACTCGTTTTACTTGTAGTGAATTTCCTTTTGATGATGGCTTATAAGCACGCATACTAACTGTTTCAGGGTATGAATACTCAATTTCAGCCTCTTGAATATCAATAGGTACATCTATTAAAACAGGACCTTTTCTGCCCGTGCCAGCAAGATAAAAAGCTTTTTTAAATACATCGGGAAGTGACTGCACATCCTTAACTAAAAAACTATGCTTTACAAAGGGTTCAGCAGCACCGATTACATCAGCTTCCTGAAAAACATCCCGCCCTATTTGCTCTCTTGAAACCTGCCCAGTTATAATGACCATTGGTACAGAGTCCGCATATGCAGTAGCAATAGCAGTAATTAAATTTATTGCACCAGGCCCCGAAGTAGCTATACATACAGCAGGTTTATTTGTAATTCTTGCATATCCATTAGCCTCATGTCCAGCATGTTGCTCATGTCTTACTAATATATGCCTTATGTTGCTTTTAGAGAGAAAGTCATAGAATGGACAAACAGCAGCTCCTGGATATCCAAAGACGACCTTTATACCCTCTTGTTCTAGATATTTTACCATAGCTTCAGCCGCTTTCATTCCACAAACACCTCTTTCCTTATTAGCAATTTTATATATTTACATAAAACTATTATATCACAATGAGCCAAAAAGTCAAGCATAGCTATCATACTAAACAGTTATATACATATAACTAAAGGTGATAATCAAACCCTTAATCATAACCTTGGGGTAGGGTTAGAAATATCCAAGCATTCATCAAAATCTATTTTGAAAGCTTATCAATTACACCTATAATCTCCTGTATTTTCTTATGTGAATCTCCCTTTTCGAACGCTTCTTCAACGCAATGTTCTAAATGTGCATTAAGAACCTTACGATTTATACTTCTAAGAATCGCCTGCGTAGCCATTATTTGATTAGATATATCTATACAGTATCTTTCATCCTCAATCATTTTAATAATACCATCAATTTGACCTCTTGCTGTTTTCAAAAGGCGTATCACTTGAGTATTATCTGCTTGCATTTCCATTCCTCCTATTATATTTTATGAAATATTGCAAGACTATCTGCCAAACAAGCCCTTCTTTTCTGTTATAGAAACCACCTCATATCCAGCTTCCGTTATTGTATCCTTTAAAACTTGCTCGCTTATATCACTATTTAACTCAACTATCGCTTGTTTTTTCTTTAAGTCAACTTTTGCACTCACTCCATTCAAACCAGCAAGTGCTTTTTCAACTTTAGCTTGACAATGACCACATGACATACCGTTAATTTTAATTATCTTTTTCATAATCAAATCTCCTTTATTTTATTAAGAATTATTTTTTTGATTTACTATGTGGTGGGGCTTAAAAAACCTCAATCGCAATGCGTTAGTTACCACAAAAACAGAACTCAAACTCATAGCTGCCGCCGCAAACATAGGGTTAAGCTTCCAACCTAGCAACGAATAAAATACACCTGCTGCAAGGGGAATTCCCGCAGTATTATAAAAAAATGCCCAAAATAAATTTTGTTTTATATTTCTAATTGTAGCTTTACTTAATTGGATTGCTGTTACTGCATCAAGCAAATCGCTTTTCATAAGCACTATATCAGCAGATTCAATAGCAATATCCGTTCCAGCACCGATTGCAATTCCTACATCTGCTCTTGCTAGTGCTGGTGCATCATTAATCCCATCTCCAACCATAGCAACCCTTTTCCCCTCGTCCTGAATCCTACGAATTTCACTTTCTTTATCCTGTGGCATAACCTCTGCAACAACCCTATCAATATCCAATTGCTTTCTAATCGCTTCTGCAGTCCTTTTATTATCACCCGTCAGCATTATTACATCAATGCCCATGGATTTGAACTGCTCAATAGCACTATGGCTTGTTGGCTTTACAGTATCAGCAACTGCTATAAT